>NZ_JAVUPQ010000087.1:0-14087 GCF_032029835.1 Escherichia sp. AM3
ATAGAAACAGAAGCCACTGGAGCACCTCAAAAACACCATCATACACTAAATCAGTAAGTTGGCAGCATCACCGGCGACCTGAATACAGAGCATTACCCACAGCGGTGGATACGTTGCCATTAACAGACCCAGTAATCCGGTAATGATCATCGCGGAAGTAATCATTTTGCGGTGTGAAAATTTATCGGCAATAACGCCGCTGGGGGCATAAAGAATAATAGCCGCAATACCAAAGGTACTCATTATTAAACCTATCTCGGTATTGCTGAATCCCATAAATTTCGCCATGGGAATTTGATAAATATAACGTAAATAAGCTAGGTCAAAACTAACGCCGCCGCTAAAACTAATTATCGCGAGGGTTATCCAACGGCGATATGAGTTGTGTTGCATATCGTATTCCCATTTGTAATAGACAAAAAAAAGAGAAAAGTAAGCCGCCCTTTCAGGTGGATTACTTTTCTCAGGTCTCTAGTAATTGCAATAAGAAATAACATGGAAAGCAGAGGTGTTGTGTGAGAGTAATCACGCTTCTGCTTTTTAAAACTATTTGACAATACGAATATCACACTGTGATTACGATCACATTAGCAGTTATGCCGTTATGCTAAAAATTATCTCCAGTTACCAGAGATAATGAGAAAGGTAACTTCCCTCTCGCGGGGGAAGTTACCTTTCTTTTTTTTTGCCTTACGGAAATTGGAGCTAACTATGTCAATCGAATCTCTCAATGCGTTCTCAATGGATTTTTTCTCACTGAAAGGTAAAACCGCAATTGTTACCGGTGGGAATAGCGGTTTAGGCCAGGCATTTGCCATGGCGTTGGCCAAAGCTGGCGCAAATATCTTTATTCCTAGTTTCGTCAAAGATAACGGCGAAACAAAGGAAATGATTGAAAAACAGGGTGTTGAGGTGGACTTCATGCAGGTGGATATCACCGCAGAAGGCGCGCCGCAGAAGATTATCGCTGCTTGCTGTGAGCGTTTCGGTACAGTTGATATTCTGGTAAACAATGCCGGTATTTGTAAGCTGAATAAGGTGCTGGACTTCGGTCGTGCCGACTGGGATCCGATGATTGATGTGAACCTGACCGCCGCATTCGAGTTAAGCTATGAAGCTGCAAAAATTATGATCCCGCAGAAAAGCGGCAAAATTATTAATATCTGTTCATTGTTCTCTTACTTAGGTGGACAATGGTCACCTGCATATTCTGCCACTAAACATGCTCTTGCCGGATTCACCAAAGCTTATTGTGATGAACTAGGTCAATATAATATTCAGGTAAATGGTATTGCCCCTGGCTATTATGCAACAGATATTACGCTGGCGACACGCAGTAATCCAGAAACCAATCAGCGCGTTCTTGATCATATTCCGGCAAACCGTTGGGGCGATACTCAGGATTTAATGGGCGCAGCTGTATTCCTCGCAAGTCCGGCTTCAAATTATGTCAATGGGCATTTATTAGTGGTCGATGGTGGTTATTTAGTGCGCTAATCCATAACGGTGGTTTCTGTTTTCTCTTATTAATGATTATTCCATTTTTATTATCAGGAAGGAATTACTATGTCTTTATCTCGCGCAGCGATTGTCGACCAACTAAAGGAAATTGTTGGTGCAGATCGCGTAATTACCGATGAAACAGTATTAAAGAAGAACAGTATTGACCGTTTTCGTAAATTTCCGGATATTCATGGCATTTATACTTTGCCGATTCCGGCAGCGGTCGTAAAACTCGGTTCCACAGAGCAAGTATCCCGTGTGCTGAATTTTATGAATGCGCACAAAATTAACGGTGTGCCGCGTACCGGCGCTTCCGCCACTGAAGGTGGGCTGGAAACCGTTGTGGAAAACTCGGTGGTGCTCGACGGCTCCGCCATGAATCAAATCATTAATATTGATATTGAGAATATGCAGGCGACGGCGCAATGTGGAGTTCCGCTGGAGGTGCTGGAAAATGCGTTGCGTGAAAAAGGTTACACCACGGGGCATTCTCCGCAGTCAAAGCCGCTGGCTCAGATGGGCGGCCTGGTAGCAACCCGCAGTATCGGGCAGTTCTCCACACTCTACGGCGCAATCGAAGATATGGTCGTTGGTCTGGAAGCAGTATTGGCTGATGGCACCGTCACACGCATTAAAAACGTGCCACGCCGCGCGGCTGGCCCGGACATTCGCCACATCATCATCGGTAACGAAGGTGCACTTTGCTATATCACTGAAGTAACAGTGAAAATCTTTAAATTCACCCCGGAAAACAACCTCTTCTACGGCTATATCCTGGAAGACATGAAAACCGGCTTCAACATCCTGCGTGAAGTCATGGTGGAAGGGTATCGTCCGTCGATCGCTCGTTTGTATGACGCTGAAGATGGCACCCAACACTTCACCCATTTTGCAGACGGAAAATGCGTGCTGATCTTTATGGCTGAAGGTAACCCTCGCATTGCGAAGGCGACGGGCGAAGGGATTGCGGAAATCGTTGCCCGCTACCCGCAATGCCAGCGCGTGGACAGCAAGCTGATCGAAACCTGGTTTAACAACCTGAACTGGGGACCGGATAAAGTGGCTGCCGAACGTGTGCAGATCCTCAAAACCGGCAACATGGGCTTTACCACTGAAGTGTCCGGCTGCTGGAGCTGCATCCACGAAATCTACGAAAGCGTTATTAACCGTATTCGTACTGAGTTCCCGCACGCCGACGACATCACCATGCTGGGCGGTCACTCCTCTCATAGCTATCAGAACGGCACCAACATGTACTTCGTCTACGACTACAACGTCGTTGACTGTAAGCCGGAAGAGGAAATCGACAAGTACCACAATCCGCTCAACAAAATCATCTGTGAAGAAACCATTCGCCTCGGCGGTTCGATGGTGCACCACCACGGCATTGGTAAACATCGCGTTCACTGGAGCAAGCTGGAACACGGCAGCGCGTGGGCGTTGCTGGAAGGGCTGAAAAAGCAGTTTGATCCTAACGGCATTATGAATACGGGTACTATCTATCCGATTGAAAAATAATGTATCAGGCAGCGTTCCGCGATGACGGGGCGTTGCCTTTTCGGCTTCTCAGGCGAGAAGCCGTTCTTATTACCGGACAATGAAGGGGTAAAGATGAACACTTCACCGGTGCGAATGGATGATTTACCGCTTAACCGTTTTCACTGTCGAATTGCTGCGCTCACTTTCGGCGCACACCTGACCGACGGTTATGTTCTCGGCGTCATTGGTTACGCCATTATTCAGCTTACGCCCGCCATGCAACTGACGCCGTTTATGGCGGGAATGATCGGCGGCTCGGCGCTCCTTGGTTTGTTTCTTGGCAGCCTGGTTCTTGGGTGGATCTCCGACCATATTGGTCGGCAAAAAATCTTCACCTTCAGCTTTTTGCTGATTACGCTCGCTTCGTTCTTGCAATTTTTTGCCACCAAGCCAGAGCATCTTATTGGGCTGCGCATTTTGATCGGCATTGGGCTGGGAGGCGATTACTCAGTTGGTCACACCTTGCTGGCTGAATTTTCCCCGCGCCGCCATCGCGGTATTTTGCTGGGCGCATTCAGCGTGGTGTGGACCGTAGGTTATGTGCTGGCAAGTATTGCCGGACATCACTTTATTTCCGAAAACCCGGAGGCCTGGCGCTGGCTGTTGGCATCGGCAGCTCTGCCCGCGTTGTTGATTACGTTATTACGCTGGGGAACGCCAGAATCGCCACGCTGGCTACTGCGCCAGGGGCGTTTTGCAGAAGCTCACGCTATCGTGCATCGCTATTTTGGTCCCCATGTTTTACTGGGCGATGAAGTGGTAACGGCGACCCATAAACACATCAAAACCTTGTTCTCTTCGCGTTACTGGCGGCGCACGGCGTTTAACAGCGTCTTCTTTGTCTGCCTCGTAATCCCATGGTTTGTGATTTATACCTGGCTGCCAACTATCGCCCAGACTATTGGTCTGGAAGATGCGCTGACTGCCAGCCTGATGCTTAATGCGTTGTTAATTGTAGGCGCGCTGCTGGGATTAGTTCTGACGCACCTGCTGGCACATCGCAAATTTTTGCTGGGAAGTTTTTTGCTGCTGGCGGCAACGCTGGTAGTGATGGCCTGTTTGCCTGCCGGCAGTTCATTAACGCTGCTGCTTTTTGTTCTCTTCAGCACCACCATTTCGGCAGTCAGTAATCTGGTGGGCATTTTGCCTGCGGAAAGTTTTCCTACTGACATTCGCTCGCTGGGCGTCGGTTTTGCCACCGCTATGAGTCGGTTGGGGGCGGCAGTAAGTACTGGCCTGCTACCGTGGGTGCTGGCGCAGTGGGGAATGCAAGTCACCTTATTGCTCCTGGCGACAGTGTTGTTAGTTGGTTTTGTCGTGACCTGGCTATGGGCACCAGAAACCAAAGCACTCCCGCTGGTGGCGGCGGGAAATGTAGGAGGTGCTAATGAACATTCTGTTAGCGTTTAAAGCCGAACCGGATGCCGGAATGCTGGCGGAAAAAGAGTGGCAGGCGGCGTCTCAGGGTAATAGCGGACCGGATGTTTCGTTACTGCGAAGTTTACTCGGTGCTGATGAACAGGCTGCCGCCGCGCTGCTGTTGGCGCAGAGAAAAAACGGTACGTCGATGTCTTTAACTGCGTTGAGCATGGGGGATGAACGGGCGTTGCACTGGCTGCGCTATCTCATGGCTCTTGGGTTTGAGGAAGCTGTATTGCTGGAGACGGCGGCAGATCTGCGCTTTGCGCCGGAATTTGTCGCTCGCCATATTGCCGAATGGCAGCGTCAGAATCCGCTGGATCTGATAATTACCGGCTGCCAAAGCAGCGAAGGGCAGAATGGGCAAACGCCATTTTTGCTGGCGGAAATGCTGGGCTGGCCCTGCTTCACCCAGGTGGAGCGTTTCACTCTCGACGCGCCGTTTATCACCCTCGAACAGCGTACTGAACATGGGTTGCGTTGTTGCCGGGTTCGCTTGCCTGCGGTGATTGCCGTGCGCCAGTGTGGTGAAGTGGCCTTGCCAGTACCGGGAATGCGCCAGCGAATGGCTGCGGGGAAAGCAGAAATTATCCGTAAGACTGTTGCTGCCGAATTGCCAGCGATGCAGTGTCTGCAACTGGCAAGAGCAGAGCAACGACGCGGAGCAACGCTGATTGATGGGAAAACGGTAGCAGAAAAAGCGCAAAAGCTATGGCAGGACTATTTACGCCAAAGGATGCAGCCATGAATATCGCAATTGTGACAATAAATCAGGAGAATGCCGCATTAGCGGGCTGGCTGGCGGCGCAGGATTTCAGCGGTTGTACCCTGGCGCACTGGCAAATAGAACCACAGCCTGTAGTGGCGGAACAGGTGCTGGATGCGCTGGTAGAACAGTGGCAGCGAACGCCTGCGGACGTTGTTCTCTTTCCGCCGGGAACGTTTGGCGATGAACTGTCGACCCGGCTGGCCTGGCGTTTACATGGTGCAAGCATCTGTCAGGTGACTTCGTTAGATATTCCAACCGTAAGCATGCGCAAATCCCACTGGGGAAATGCGTTAACGGCGACGCTGCAAACAGAAAAACGCCCGTTATGCCTTTCCCTGGCGCGTCAGGCGGGAGCAGCGAAAAACGCCACGTTGCCCTCTGGAATGCAACAACTGAACATTGTCCCGGGTGCGCTTCCGGACTGGCTGGTTAGCACAGAGGATCTGAAAAATGTTACCCGCGACCCATTAGCTGAGGCCAGACGGGTGCTGGTGGTGGGGCAGGGCGGAGAGGCAGATAACCAGGAAATCGCTATGCTGGCAGAAAAGCTGGGAGCCGAAGTGGGCTACAGTCGGGCGCGAGTGATGAACGGTGGCGTTGATGCTGAAAAAGTGATTGGTATTTCCGGACATCTGCTGGCACCTGAGGTGTGTATTGTTGTTGGCGCTTCTGGCGCAGCAGCGTTAATGGCGGGCGTACGCAATAGCAAGTTTGTGGTGGCGATTAATCATGACGCCAGCGCTGCGGTATTTTCACAGGCAGATGTTGGCGTGGTTGATGACTGGAAAGTGGTGCTGGAGGCACTGGTGACAAACATTCACGCAGATTGCCAATAACGTGTTGCCGGATGATCCTGCCTACGGTTCTGGCCTGGGGACTTGTAGGCCTGATAAGACGCGTCAAGCGTCGCATCAGGCGCTGAATGTCGGATGTGGCGTGCGGCCTACAAATCAAACCAAATTCAATTGGTTACGATTATCCCGTCAAAGTAATTTTTTCGCTAACGTCCAGACCCCGGTATTCGTGGTGGAAAGCGCCACGACACCCGCGTTAATCGCATTACGCGCATCTTCTTCATCGCACACCAGCCCACCGGCAATCAGCGGTTGGTGGATTTTCTCTGTCACCCAGCCCAGCACTTTGGGCATACAGCCTGGCAGGATCTCAATACAATCCGGATTCGATTGCGCAACTTGCTTATCAATGTTGTGAAACGAAATTGAATCAACAATAAACAGGCGATGAATACAGAAAAAACCTTCCGCTCTTGCCGCTTTCAACATTGAGGCTTTGGTACTGATAATGCCGTCCGCCTCGGTCACCAGTTTCAAAAACTGAATAACGACTTCTTTATTTGACGCGCCTTCCAGCAAATCAACATGAATAAAAGCATATTTCCCGGCGTTCTTAATCTTTTTAACGATATTACTGATGGTGCAGATATTGCCGTACAACACGGAAATAAACTGGCATTCAGAGTCGATTGCCAGTTGCAGGCTGGCATTATCTTTAACGGCAGCAATCACCGGATTCTGGCGGAGCAGGTGTAAGAGGGGCATAAATTATCCTTATTATTTATCCAAAGCGGTAGGTGATGCCGAATCCGGAAGGCGGATAGCGCCACTGTTGTAGTGTGGATTCGTCGCACAGCAAACGGCAGGTGCCACACTCCAGGCAGCCGTGATAATCAACGCGTAAGTCACCTTCCGGTGTGAGCGAAAAAAGACCTGCCGGACAGGCGTTAATCAACCGTTGTACCATCTGACGCTCAACGGAGTCAGCCGGAACAATGTGCGGCGCATCAGCAACGCGCCAGAGATTATGGGCTACAGACATCGAACACTCCTGATAACATCGCCCGCCAGATGCCACAGGCCATGACGACGTAAATGACGCCAGAATAACTGGCGCAGCGGTGGAACAGGTTTATCACCCTGATCCCATAAATCGCGGGAAATATCCTGCATTAACGCAGGCCACGCCCGATACCAGCCAGGGCGTTGCAAAAGCGCCGGAACATGCTGATAACGCTGTAGAATATCCCACAGCAGGCTGCGCTCGACGTTGTGATGATAAAGCGCAAACAGATTTTGCGGCTCGCGGTGCTGGCAGGCGCTTATCAGCGTTTGTGCCGCCGCCTGCGCGCCAGTCAGCGCCATATCCATGCCGCGCACGGAAATTCTGGTATTGACGCAACTGCGCAACGCATCGCCCACCAGCAGCCAGCCGTTACCGGCGTATTGCACCGGCATACTGTGCAAGCCACCTTCTGGCACCAGATGCGCACCATACTCCAGTGATTCCGTGTTTTTGATAAGCGGGCGCACTGCCGGATGCGCTTTAAAGCGAGTCAGCAGCTCGCTTGCCGGAACACGACTTTGCGTAAGGGAAGAGAGCGGGCAAACAATCCCTAACGAGAGCGTTTGTTGATTAGTATAAAGAAATGCGCCGCCGGGTAAGTCATCACAGATCCTGCCGCTGAACAGCAACGCTGCGCCTTCGTTATTCTCCAGATGAAAACGTTCTTCAATAGCGGATGGTTCCAGCGACAGCACTTCTTTGATCCCCAACGCCATCGCTTCGCCAGCAGGACGAGTCACTAACCCGTGACGCTCAGCCAGGACGCTGTTGGCACCTTCTGCCAGCACCACATAACGGGCACGGAGAATATCGTCACCACAAATGACACCACACACCCTGCCGTTTTCTTCATACAGTGCATCCACCGTCGCTCCGGGGATGCATTCGACACCTTCTTTTTCGGCTTCGGCAACCAGCCACGGATCGAACCGTGCACGTAATACACTCCAGGATTCACCGCCGGGCTGTAAGCTGGAAAACGTCGTTGCGCCATCGGGCGTTAACAGGGAAAGGCTTTCGTGAGTGATGCGTCGTTCAAGAGGCGCAGTCAGATGAAACTGAGGGAGGAGTTCCGCGAGTGCATGGGTATATAACCGCCCGCCGGAAAGATTTTTGCTGCCGGGGATTTCAGCGCGTTCCAGTAACAAAACGGATAAACCCGCTCGCGCGCAGCGTAACGCGCAAGCGGTGCCTGCAATACCGGCACCAATAATAATAATGTCGCAGTCGTCTTCCATGTCATGCCCCAGATATCCAGAACACAACACCCTAACATAGCGTTACTTAAGGGAAATTGACCGCCGACACACTCTTATCATTCGCCGCGATAGATACACCCTGCGGTGCAGGTTTCTTTTACCATCACCGCACTTAACAGCGGCACAACGGGTTTAACCTGATCCCAAATCCATTTTGCTAAAACCTCGCTGGTTGGGTTTTCCAGACCTGGAATATCATTGAGATAATGGTGATCGAGGCGCTCGTAGGTTGGTTTAAACGCCGCTTTTAGTTCAGCGAAATCGATAATCCAGCCCGTATGCGGATCGACTTCCCCGGTAATTTCCAGTCGCACCATAAAGGAATGCCCGTGCAGGCGACCACATTTATGCCCTTCCGGGACGTGTGGTAAGCGGTGAGCGGCTTCGAAGGTGAAATCTTTAAATAACGTGGTGGACATCATAATTTCTCTACAGGACGATAAAACCGCCGTAGAGTACCGGAAAGGCTGTTTTTTCGCATTATCTAAAACGACTTTGTTGCGCAAAATCGCTGATTTATCTTAATGATTGGCTAAATTCATTTGTTTTTCATTAGGTTGGTTAATCTATTTTGTTGTTAAAGACTATTGCTAAAACAGGTTAGTCGATTTGGTTATTAGTTATCGCTATCCCGTCTTTAATCCACACCGTTTGCCCCGTTAACCTTACCTTCTCTTCTGTTTTATGGGCGCTGACAGGGCGCAGAAACAGCTTTGCTTACTGGAACATAACGACGCATGACGACACAGGTCCCACCTTCCGCGTTGCTTCCGTTGAACCCGGAGCAACTGGCACGCCTTCAGGCGGCCACGACCGATTTAACTCCCACCCAGCTTGCCTGGGTTTCTGGCTATTTCTGGGGCGTGCTCAATCAGCAGCCTGCTGCGCTTGCAGCGACGCCAGCGCCAGCCGCAGAAATGCCGGGTATAACTATTATCTCCGCCTCGCAAACCGGCAATGCGCGCCGGGTTGCTGAAGCATTACGCGATGATTTATTGACGGCAAAACTGAACGTTAAACTGGTGAACGCGGGCGACTATAAATTCAAACAAATCGCCAGCGAAAAACTGCTTATCGTGGTGACGTCAACGCAAGGAGAAGGGGAACCGCCGGAAGAAGCCGTCGCGCTGCATAAGTTCCTGTTCTCCAAAAAAGCGCCGAAGCTGGAAAACACCGCATTTGCCGTGTTTAGCCTCGGCGATAGCTCTTATGAATTTTTCTGTCAGTCCGGGAAAGATTTTGACAGCAAGCTGGCGGAACTGGGCGGTGAACGCCTGCTCGACCGTGTCGATGCCGACGTTGAATACCAGACCGCTGCCAGCGAGTGGCGCGCTCGCGTGGTTGATGCGCTTAAATCGCGTGCGCCTGTCGCGGCACCTTCGCAATCCGTCGCTACTGGCGCGGTAAATGAAATCCACACCAGCCCGTACAGCAAAGACTCGCCGCTGGTGGCGAGCCTCTCTGTTAACCAGAAAATTACCGGGCGTAACTCTGAAAAAGACGTTCGCCATATCGAAATTGACTTAGGTGACTCGGGCCTGCGTTACCAGCCGGGTGACGCGCTGGGTGTCTGGTATCAGAACGATCCGGCACTGGTGAAAGAACTTGTCGAACTGCTGTGGCTGAAAGGCGATGAACCTGTCACCGTCGAGGGCAAAACGTTGCCTCTGAACGAAGCGCTACAGTGGCACTTCGAACTGACCGTCAACACCGCCAACATTGTTGAGAATTACGCCACGCTTACCCGCAGCGAAACACTGCTGCCGCTGGTGGGCGATAAAGCGAAGTTACAGCATTACGCCGCGACGACGCCGATTGTTGACATGGTGCGTTTCTCCCCGGCACAGCTTGATGCCGAAGCGCTAATTAATCTGCTGCGCCCGCTGACGCCGCGTCTCTATTCCATTGCCTCCTCGCAGGCGGAAGTCGAGAACGAAGTACACGTCACCGTTGGTGTGGTGCGTTACGACGTGGAAGGCCGCGCCCGTGCCGGTGGTGCCTCCAGCTTCCTCGCTGACCGCGTGGAAGAAGAGGGCGAAGTCCGCGTATTTATCGAACATAACGATAACTTCCGCCTACCAGCCAATCCAGAAACCCCGGTGATTATGATTGGCCCAGGCACCGGTATCGCGCCGTTCCGCGCCTTTATGCAGCAACGTGCTGCCGATGAAGCACCGGGTAAAAACTGGCTGTTCTTTGGCAACCCGCATTTTACGGAAGATTTCCTCTACCAGGTGGAGTGGCAGCGCTACGTCAAAGAGGGCGTGCTGACACGTATCGATCTTGCCTGGTCGCGCGATCAAAAAGAAAAAGTTTACGTACAAGACAAACTGCGCGAACAGGGCGCGGAGCTGTGGCGCTGGATCAATGACGGTGCCCACATTTATGTCTGCGGCGACGCTAATCGCATGGCGAAAGACGTTGAGCAGGCACTTCTGGAAGTGATTGCCGAATTTGGTGGCATGGACACCGAAGCGGCGGATGAATTTTTAAGTGAGCTGCGCGTAGAGCGCCGTTATCAGCGAGATGTCTACTAATGAGCGAAAAACATCCAGGGCCTTTAGTGGTCGAAGGAAAACTGACAGACGCCGAGCGCATGAAGCTTGAAAGCAACTACCTGCGCGGCACCATTGCGGAAGATTTAAACGACGGTCTGACCGGCGGCTTTAAGGGCGACAACTTCCTGCTGATCCGCTTCCACGGCATGTATCAGCAGGATGACCGCGACATCCGCGCCGAACGTGCTGAACAGAAGCTGGAGCCGCGCCACGCGATGCTGCTTCGCTGTCGTCTGCCGGGTGGGGTGATTACCACTAAACAGTGGCAGGCGATCGACAAATTTGCCGGTGAAAACACCATCTATGGCAGCATTCGCCTGACCAACCGCCAGACGTTTCAGTTCCACGGCATTCTGAAAAAGAACGTCAAACCGGTGCACCAGATGCTGCACTCGGTCGGTCTTGATGCGCTGGCGACCGCTAACGACATGAACCGTAACGTACTCTGCACCTCGAACCCTTACGAGTCGCAGCTACACGCGGAAGCGTATGAATGGGCGAAGAAAATCTCTGAACATCTGCTGCCGCGTACCCGCGCGTATGCGGAGATCTGGCTCGATCAGGAAAAAGTCGCCACCACCGATGAAGAACCGATCCTCGGTCAGACTTATTTGCCGCGTAAATTCAAAACCACGGTAGTGATCCCGCCGCAGAACGATATCGATCTGCATGCCAACGACATGAACTTCGTGGCAATCGCCGAAAACGGCAAGCTGGTAGGCTTTAACCTGCTGGTGGGCGGCGGGCTTTCCATCGAACACGGTAATAAGAAAACCTACGCCCGCACGGCGAGCGAGTTTGGTTATCTGCCGCTGGAGCATACCCTGGCGGTGGCGGAAGCCGTCGTGACGACTCAGCGCGATTGGGGTAACCGTACCGATCGTAAAAATGCCAAAACCAAATACACGCTGGAGCGCGTGGGTGTTGAGACATTTAAAGCGGAAGTGGAACGTCGCGCGGGGATCAAATTCGAACCGATCCGCCCGTATGAATTTACAGGGCGCGGCGATCGCATTGGTTGGGTAAAAGGCATTGATGACAAATGGCACCTGACGCTGTTTATCGAAAATGGCCGAATCCTTGATTATCCGGGGCGTCCGCTGAAAACCGGCCTGCTGGAGATCGCGAAGATCCACAAAGGCGATTTCCGCATTACGGCGAACCAGAATCTGATCATCGCCGGTGTGCCGGAAAGCGAGAAAGCGAAGATCGAGAAGATCGCCAAAGAGAGCGGGTTAATGAATGCCGTCACGCCGCAGCGTGAAAACTCAATGGCCTGCGTCTCGTTCCCGACTTGCCCGCTGGCGATGGCGGAAGCGGAGCGTTTGCTGCCGTCTTTTATCGACAACATCGATAATTTAATGGCGAAACATGGTGTCAGCGATGAGCATATCGTGATGCGTGTCACAGGCTGCCCGAACGGTTGTGGTCGCGCGATGCTGGCGGAAGTGGGCCTGGTGGGTAAAGCACCGGGTCGCTACAATCTGCATCTTGGCGGCAACCGCATTGGGACACGTATCCCACGGATGTATAAAGAAAACATCACCGAGCCGGAAATCCTGGCGTCGCTTGATGAACTGATAGGGCGCTGGGCGAAAGAGCGCGAAGCGGGTGAAGGCTTCGGCGACTTTACGGTGCGTGCGGGCATCATTCGCCCGGTGCTCGATCCGGCGCGCGATTTGTGGGATTAACCATCAGCCCGGTCTTGTAGGCCTGATAAGACGCGTGAGCGTCGCATCAGGCAAGGCAAACAGTGAGGAATCTATGTCCAAACTCGATCTAAACGCCCTGAACGAACTGCCGAAGGTAGATCGCATTCTGGCGCTGGCAGAAACTAACGCCGAACTGGAAAAACTGGACGCTGAAGGCCGCGTAGCCTGGGCGCTGGATAATCTGCCCGGTGAATATGTACTTTCTTCCAGCTTTGGCATTCAGGCGGCGGTGAGCCTGCATCTGGTGAATCAAATTCGCCCGGATATTCCGGTGATCCTCACCGATACGGGTTACTTGTTCCCGGAAACCTACCGCTTTATTGACGAGTTAACGGACAAACTCAAGCTCAACCTGAAAGTGTACCGTGCTACCGAAAGCGCAGCCTGGCAGGAAGCACGCTACGGAAAACTGTGGGAACAGGGCGTTGAAGGCATTGAAAAGTACAATGACATCAACAAAGTCGAACCGATGAACCGGGCGCTGAAAGAACTTAACGCGCAAACGTGGTTTGCTGGCCTGCGCCGTGAACAATCCGGCAGCCGCGCCAATTTACCGGTGCTGGCAATTCAGCGTGGCGTATTTAAAGTGCTGCCGATTATCGACTGGGATAACCGAACTATTTATCAGTACCTGCAAAAACATGGCCTGAAATATCACCCATTATGGGACGAAGGATATTTATCGGTGGGCGATACCCATACAACCCGTAAATGGGAACCCGGCATGTCGGAAGAAGAAACACGTTTCTTTGGCTTAAAAAGGGAATGTGGATTGCACGAAGGGTAAATATTGCCGGATAAATTAAATGCCTCTGTCAGAAATGATGGGGGCGTTTTTATTTTGCGAGCAGTATTCCTGATTTTAAACGTGAACGCCGCTGGAAGAATTATCAGGTATAGAATGGCGTCGGGTGCTTGAGGCTGTCTGGCGTTAAGCATTCGCGAGGTTCCAGATGGACAAAAGCCCCAGGTGATATTTCTATCAACCTGAGGCCAGCGTTCGAACCTAAGCAATTCGGATGTTAGTCTCTTCTTTGCAGGGAGGCAAGACATGTGTATATCACTGTAATTCGATATTTATGAGCAGCATCGAAAAATAGTCCACTGATATCATCGATAATACTAAAAAAACAGGGAGGCTATTAATGGAACCTTTTAAATATATATGTCATTACTGGGGGAAATCCTCAAAAAGCCTGACGAAAGGAAATGATATTCATCTGTTGATTTATCATTGCCTGGATGTTGCAGCTGTTGCAGATTGCTGGTGGGATCAATCAGTCGTACTACAAAATGCTTTTTGCCGAAATGAAATGCTATCAAAACAGAGGGTGAAGGCCTGGCTGTTATTTTTCATTGCTCTTCATGATATTGGAAAGTTTGATATACGATTCCAGGTGATGCTGCCAACTTACTGATTTAGTGTATGATGGTGTTTTTGAGGTGCTCCAGTGGCTTCTGTTTCTAT
>NZ_JAVUPQ010000088.1:0-13728 GCF_032029835.1 Escherichia sp. AM3
CATAAACGCCTTATCCGACCTACAAAATCACGCTAAATCAGGCTATTGCGCTGTCTGGCGTAGGCCTGATAAGACGCACCAGCGTCGCATCAGGCATCCACACATTGCCGGGTGGATATCCCCGGCAATCTTCAATTATTGATCCGCAGTTTTATCAAATTTACCCAGCACTTCACGCTCATAAGCCAGCGCCTTTTTGCGGTCAAATTTGTGTTCCCACTTGGCAATCACCAGCACCGCCAGCGCATTACCCACAACGTTCAGCGCAGTACGCGCCATGTCGAGGATACGGTCAACACCGGCAATAAACGCCAGACCTTCCAGCGGAATACCTACGCTACCCAGCGTTGCCAGCAACACCACAAACGACACTCCCGGCACGCCAGCAATCCCTTTCGAGGTCACCATCAGCGTCAGCACCAGAATGATTTCCTGCCAGATGGACAGGTCAATGCCATACAGCTGAGCGATGAAAATAGCGGCAATACTTTGATACAGCGTCGAACCATCAAGGTTAAAAGAGTAACCGGTCGGCACCACGAAGCTGGTGATCGACGCCGGTGCTCCGTAGGCTTCCATCTTCTCAATAATTCGCGGCAGTACGCTTTCAGAGCTGGCAGTGGAGTACGCCAGAATCAGCTCATCTTTCAGAATACGAATCAGGATCCAGACGCTTAACCCGCACAGGCGCGCCACAATTCCCAGCACTACCAGCGCGAAGAACAGAATGGCGAAATGCACCAGCAGCACCAGTTTCGCCAGTGGCCACAGAGAAGAGAAACCAAAGTTAGCCACCGTCACCGCAATCAGCGCAAACACACCCACCGGTGCATAACGCATCACCATGTGAGTCACTTTAAACATGGTTTCAGAGATGGAGCGGAACACGGTCACCAGCGGTTCACGATGCGTCGCGGGCAGGGAGGAAAGCCCCAGACCAAACAGCACCGAGAAGAAGATGATCGGCAGCATTTCGCCTTTCGCCATCGACGCCACAATGTTCGTCGGCACCAGCGACAAAATCGTGCCCATAATGCCGTGGGAACTGCTTTGTACCGCTTCCGTAGTGCTCTGATATTTCGAGATATCGACGGTCGCCAGCTGCGACATATCCACCCCGGCACCGGGCTGGAAGACGTTCGCCAGAGTGATCCCCAAAATGATGGCGACGGTGGTGATCACCTCGAAGTAAATAATGGTTTTCGCGCCAATACGCCCGAGCTGTTTGGCATCACCAACACCCGCGATACCCACCACCAGCGTGGAGATCACAATCGGCACAACAATCATTTTGATCAGATGGATGAAGATATCACCCGCCGGAGAGAGCAAATTGACGACCAGCCAGTCGCGGCTGTCGCTATGGTAGTGCAGGTAGCTTCCCAGGAGAATGCCCAGCACCATAGCAAACAGAATCTGCCAGGCCAGGCTGAATTTTATACTTTTCATCAGAATAACTTCCTCAATGGAGCGCCGTTCCCCGTTCAGAAACGCGAGAACGTGACATACTGCCAGGGCATGAATTGTGTTGCGTTGGTTTGTAGATTTTTTTAACGCTTATGATCAGTATCATTTGCGCGGTATGTTGCGCAACCCTTTAACAACAGAGCTTTTCGCTGCATTAATGCATAATAACGCGAGTTTATGGCAGGATTAATGAATAACCATTTGTTATGGAAAGATTTTTATTTGTTTAATCTGCAATAATACTGATTAGTGATTATTTTTGGCATATGTTCATTCGATTATTTTTTATGCAGCTCAATGACATAATCTTCATCACCAGATGATTAATCCGATCTCCGCTGCAACAGTTTCGCCATATTAATCGACTCGACCAGCTGTGTCCGGTTGATCCGGGGTGAGTTGAGATCCATCACTTTTTGCCATAGTTCGATGGCTTGCGCGTAATTCGCCTGCATAAACGCATCGGAAGCCAGCAGCATCAGAGCGGTGATTTCGTTAGAGTCCAGCGCGAGGGCTTTGTCGATCATTGCGCGAGTCTGGGCGGTCATATGCTGGCTGGCCTGGTAATAAAGCACCGTCGCCAGCGCCGCATACAGTTCAGCGTTCTCACCATGTAGTTGCAACGCCTGACGATACGCCAGCAGCGAATTGCTGTAATCGTTTTGCCACAGATAGTACTCGCCCAGTAACGCCCACTGTTCGCTGTTTTGTGGATTAGCGCGGATTTTATCCTGTAATGCCTGAAGCTGCGCTTCCGGGGTTTGCTGGCTGGCAAACTGATGTAGCGGATCGCGCTGACGCTGATACTCCGCACGTACCGCCTGCCATTTTGGGCTTAACAGATAACTGCCGACACAGAGAAATACCATCAATATTGTGAGTGTTGTCAGCATTTTCACCGGTATTTTGGGCTGTTTCATCGCTTCGCCCTCACTCGCCAGAGGATCAGTGCCATCAGTAGTAACAACACCACTGGCAGCGCCCATAACACCAGCGTCTGACCCGTTAACGGTGGGTTATAGCGAACAAAATCTCCGTAGCGTTCGGTCATCCAGCCAATGATTTCGACTTCGTTCTTCCCCTCCGCCACCATGCTGTAAACCTGATGGCGCATACTGACTGCCACCGGCGCATTGGATTCCAGTAAGTTTTGATTCTGGCACTGCGGACAACGTAACTGGCTGGCAATATTTAACGCCTGTTCCTGTTGTTGCGGATTAGCGAATTGCCAGGTGTCTACAACCTGAGCGCGCGCAAAACAGGTAAATAACAGCAGTAGCGTGAGAAGTCCTTTACTCATCGCGCTTCCTCCCCCGCCATCCGCTTAATAATGCGCCTGCAATCATCAACAATCCTCCCCCCCAGATCCAGCGCACACCGCTTTGTACATACAAACGAAAAGCGTAACGATCCAGCCCAGTTTTCTCCCCCATGACCGCATACCAGTCATGGATGCCGTTCCAGCGAATTGACGGTTCCATCATTTGCTGACGACGAGCTTCGTAAAAACGCCGCTCCGGCGTTAATTCACCAATGCGTTGCTGATGGTCAAACAGCGCCACTATCGCTTTTTCGCTGGTGTAATTGCCTTTGGCTTGCAGATCGAGGCGCTCAAAACGGAAGGTGTATCCTGCCAGCGTCACCGGCTGACCCGGCTGTAAATTCAGGCTGATTTCCTGACGGCTGACGCTGGAAACCACGACCCCAGCGGCAAATAACAGCACGCCCGCATGAGCTACCAGCGCCGGAAGCTGCGCGCGTTTGCCAGAGACAAACGTCGCCAGCACAATCACCACCAGCATCAACAGACCAAACGGTAACGTCGCGCGGTTAAAATAAGGTGCGCCAACGGAGAGGCGTCCCCAGCCCAGCAGGCCGTAAATCATCGGATAAAGCGTTCCCACCAGCACGATCAGTAGCACTGCGCAAAACAGCAACAGCGTAGCGAGGATTAACATTTCCCGCGATAACCCCGAAAAACGCACCGCCGGGCCACCGTCCCGCTCTCGCCAGCCATACAGAGCCAGAGACGCAAGGCTAATCAGTGCAAACAGGCTGAACAACGGCACGGCGCGGACGTTATCCAGCGCGAACGCATGAACCGAAACCAGAATGCCAGAACGGACAATTAAGGTGCCCAGCAGCGACAGCATCAGAGTAACTATCGCCAGCAGCAGCGACCAGTGGCGGAAAATCCCCCGCTGACGTGTCAGAGATAAACTGTGCAGCAGCGCAGTGGCAGAAAGCCAGGGTAATAAAGAGGCGTTTTCCACCGGATCCCAGAACCACCAGCCGCCCCAGCCCAGTTCGCAATAGGCCCACCAGGAACCGAGAATGATCCCCGCCGTTAATGCGCTCCAGCCAGGTAGTGCCCAGCGCCAGCAAATTCGGGCGCAGGCACCATCAAACTCGCTGCGCAGTAAACTCGCCAGCGCCACGCTCGCCGCCACCATCAAACCGCCATACCCGAGATAAAGCAGCGGTGGATGAAAGATAAGACCGGGATGTTGCAGCATCGGATTGAGATCGCGGCCTTCGATTGCTGGTGGAAATATCCGCACGAAGGGATCGGACCACAGCACCACAAACAGTAGCAGTGCGGCGAGCATGAGAGATAAAACGGCTAGCGTCAGCGGAAATAGCGGATCGGTTTGCTGCCGATAATGCCAGGCAAACAGCGCGCTCCAGGCGGAAAGCAGCAGCACCCAAAGCAGCAGCGAACCTTCATGGCCGCCCCACACCGCTGCCAGCTTGAGTTCCCACGACAGCAGGCTGTAGCTATGTTGCGCGACATAAATGACCGAGAAATCGCTGATGAGAAAACAATACGTCAGTACGCCAAAGGCGAGCAGCAGGAGCGCGAACTGCGCCAGAATGCCGATGCAAGTGAGTCGCATCATGGCAGGCCAGCGCAACCGCACTCCCGCAAAGGCCGTCAACGGGGTCAACACGTTGACCCCGAGACTTAACAACAACGCCAGAAAACCGACTTCAGGAAGGAATACGTCCAGAAACCACCTCTTTTCTGGCTTACGCCACCGTCAACTGTCCGGCGTAGAGAATGAAAAAGCGCAGCATCAACACGCCGACCAGACTGGCCCCACACGCCGCCAGCACGGCAGGAATGCCGGAACTGCGATTGACCCACGGTTTGAGCAACATTGGCACAATCAGCCCCAGCCCGGCGACACCAAGCCAGAACCACCACGTCCAGAAACCGCCACCTAATGCCGCCACCAGCGCACGAACTTTACCGTCATCGCCCAGCGCCAGACCGACAAAAAACGCCACCAGCAGGAAGATTTCACCCCATACCACAGGGATTTCCATACGGTGTACAAACTGCGCTTCCGTGGAATGCGGGTTACTGCGTTGGCGTATCGCCATGGCGATCAGCGCCACCGCCGCACCGGACGAGATGCCGGAGAAGAGGAACAGCACCGGCAGGATCGGGTTATTGAGGAACGGATACGATTTCAGCGCCGACAGCAGAAAGCCGGTATAAGCCCCCAACAACACCGCCAGCACCAGCATCAATGTTTCCAGTCCGCGATGAACGGGCGTCAGCAGGCTCAGAACCTTTTGCACGATCCCCAGCTTCGGCAACCAGCGTTGTTGCAGGGCAAGCAAATCATGTTCAAAGATTTTCGCCAGCCACAGCACCAGCACCACCATGTAGAGCTGAAACAGCATCACCCCCATCGACATCACCGAGGTAAAACTGTAGTGGAACATCAGCTTCCAGAAGGTCCACGGTCTTGTCAGGTGGAAGACGAGGATCAACAGACCGAGGATCACCGCGCCCGGCCCGACAATCAGCGTGGTGCGCAGCAACGTACTGTCTGCACCGCCCGCCTGCGGGTAGAAGCGACGTAACAGCACGGCCAGCGTCACCAGACCAGCAGAAATACCAATCAAAAACAGGTAGATGGCAATCGGCCAGTCCCACACCAGCGATTCAAAATGAAATGCGGAAGTCTGCGTCATTGGCTCACCTCCCCGTATTTAAACGGTACGCGGTACAGCTTCGGTTTGGTTCCCAGCGCCAGCTTGTAGCGGTAAGTGGGCTTCTGGCGCAGCAGTTGCGAAATCTCACTGTTGGGATCGTCCAGATTGCCAAACGTCAGCGCCTTGGTCGGGCAAGCTTCAACGCACGCGGGCAACTTACCGGCCTGCAAATTGGTCTTACGGCAGAAATCGCATTTGTCCGCCGTCTTCGTGACCGGATGGATAAAGCGCACGCGGTACGGACAGGCGGCGATGCAGTACTGACAACCGACGCAGAGATCCGGATTAACATCGACAATCCCACTGGCAGCATCGCGAAAAGACGCACCGGTCGGGCAGACGTCAACGCACGGCGCATGATCGCAGTGCTGGCAAGACTTACGGAAGAAGCGATATTTCACATCAGGAAATTCGCCCTGCGGCTCGCTACGAATAATCGTCAGGCGCGAGACGCCTTCCGGCACCTTGTTCACTTCCCGACAAGCATCCATACAGGCGGTACAGCCGATGCATAACGACTCGTCATGCACCATGCCGTAACGCACCCCATTGATATTCAACGTTTTCGCCACCACGCGCCCTGCGGTGCCGCTGACGGCTGCCAGCACGCCGACGCCGGTGAGAAACTGGCGACGAGACCAGGTCATGGCTGCTCCTTAAGCAACGGAACAGACGCCGGGTTAAAGTTCGGATTGGTGCGCTGATCGCTGTGGCAATCGACGCAAATCTTAATCCGCCCTTTGTCACTTAACGTCTGCATCGTATCTTGCTGTGGATGCAGGGAATGGCAGCTGGCGCACGCCACTTTGGTTACGTGGACATCGTGCGGCCAGAACGCTTTTTGCAACTGTTCCGGCAGATGACAGGACATACAGACGCTGTTCTGCTCTCCAACCTTGTACATCGGCTCGTTAAAGCGCATCACATCTTTCCCCCCTTCGCGGTGTTGCGGTGATGGCTGGCCGTGACAGTTGGTGCAGGTGACCGGCAGTTTGTTATTCGGGTTGATAACGGAAGCATGTTTTCCATGCATACCTTCGGTATCTGGTTTATGACAGTCCAGACAGGCGGCATCCGGGTTACGCTGCTGGGTAACTTCGTAGCGATCATCAGATGCCTGCGCCGCAGGGGTAGCGGTAATTCCGTTCAGGCTCCACAACAGGCCCGACGCCAGCACCCCGGCAGTTAATAACGAACGTAATACGCTCATATTCACTCCATTGTGTTTTCCGCCCCTTGCGAGGCGGAACGGGGTTATTGGCTTAACAGACCGTTTTTACGTGCCTGTTCTTCCCACTGCGGGATCACCGTTTTGATGAAGTCCTGCTTCTCGGCCTTGATTTGTTCCATGTTCAGGCCAATGGCCTGCTGGGCTTTCTCTTTGGTTGAGATATCCGGGATCTGGATTTCATGGGTGATGCCTTTGGTCGCCAGCAGGCGCGCCAGTTTGGTGCGTGCATCCGCCGCTTTATCCATCGCCGTACCGAGCATCCGTAAACCTTCTTCCGGTGCGTGCATATGAATGCCGTGGGAAGCGATCGCCAGATCCCAGCGCCACTGGGCATGACGGATATCGTCCTGAATTGGCTTCATTTCAGCTTCCGTCGCGCCTGCATCCAGCGCTGCTTTCGCTTCGAAGTGAGCGTGAACCAGTTGATCTTCAACCTTGATTTTCAGGTCGTTAATCGACTGCTTACGTTCCGCGACCACTTTTTGCAAGGCAGCTTTGTCCTGGGTATGGCAGTTCGCACAAGTCTGGGCGAAGTTATCAAACGGATTACCAATTTTATGGTCGGTGTAGAGTTTGCCTTCGGCGTTCTGCACTTTTGGCATATGGCAGTCGATACAGGTCACGTTGTTTTTACCGTGAATGCCCGCTGTCCAGGTTTCATATTCCGGGTGCTGCGCTTTCAGCATTGGCGTTTTCGACAGGGAGTTAGTCCAGTCAGAGAAGGCAATTTTGTCGTAATACTGCTCCATATTTTCGACTTTCATGCCGTCATCCCACGGGAATTTAACCGCTTTGTTTTTGCCGTCGAAGTAATACTCCACATGGCACTGACCGCAAACCATCGATTGCTGGTCGAAACGTCCGGCTTTCTCAAAAGGTTTACCAATGGCTTCCATCGCGCGAGCCGCATACGGACGGGAAAGGGTTAACTCCGGTTTGCCTTTGGCGAACTCTGGAGAGGCGGTGTTATGGCAATCGGCACAACCTAAGTTGTTGACGATTTCCGGACCGCCGCGCGCCCATTTACCGTGGAAGTAGCCATCTTCGCCGTCTTTCTGGATCAGACGCGCCACATCCGGGCTTTTACAACTCCAGCATGCCATCGGTAGCGGACCATCTTCAGCGTTTTTCGGCGCACCGGTACGCAGGGTTTCACGCACATCGGTCACAGCAAAAGCATGTCCACGCGGCTTGTTGTAATCGCGCGAGAAGGGATACCCCGCCCACAGGATCACCAGCCGTGGATCTTCCGCCAGGGCGTCAACACGCTCTGACTGTTCCGAGGTGGCTTTCCAGGAGAGATATTGATCGGGATGCTGCGGGGCAAAGGTTTCATTCTTCGCTTCCACAGTTACAGGTTTTGCGGGAGCAGCCGTTTGTTCAGCGTGAACAGAAGTGAAAAAGAAAAAAGGAATCAATAAGCTGAAGATACGGCGTGCGTTTATTTTTATCCTTGTCATAGGGGCTTCATCCGAATTGCGCCATTGTTGCAATGGCGGTTTTTATTGTTTTTCACGACAGTAACCGCACCTACACTGTCATGACATTGCTCGCCCCTATGTGTAACAAATAACCACACTGTGAATGTTGTCTTTAATCAATTGTAAGTGCATGCAAAATACCACTTTAGAGTTAGTCAGTATCTTCCTCTTTTTCAACAGCATGCATAACTGCATGTTCCTCAAAGAATTAATCAACTTTTGTTGCTGACCTTCAAAAATTACCCTGCCGTTTATTTGCACAATTCTACTTTTGCGTGATCTGTCGCCCAAATACTAAACAAAACTGCCAATACCCCTACATTTAACGCTTATGCCACATATTATTAACATTCTACAAGGAGAACAAAAGCATGAGCCAAATTCACAAACACACCATTCCTGCCAACATCGCAGACCGTTGCCTGATAAACCCTCAGCAGTACGAGGCGATGTATCAACAATCTATTAACGTACCTGATACCTTCTGGGGCGAACAGGGAAAAATTCTTGACTGGATCAAACCTTACCAGAAGGTGAAAAACACCTCCTTTGCCCCCGGTAATGTGTCCATTAAATGGTACGAGGACGGCACGCTGAATCTGGCGGCAAACTGCCTTGACCGCCATCTGCAAGAAAACGGCGATCGTACCGCCATCATCTGGGAAGGCGACGACGCCAGCCAGAGCAAACATATCAGCTATAAAGAGCTGCACCGCGACGTCTGCCGCTTCGCCAATACCCTGCTCGAGCTGGGCATTAAAAAAGGTGATGTGGTGGCGATTTATATGCCGATGGTGCCGGAAGCCGCGGTTGCGATGCTGGCCTGCGCCCGCATTGGCGCGGTGCATTCGGTGATTTTCGGCGGCTTCTCGCCGGAAGCCGTTGCCGGGCGCATTATTGATTCCAACTCACGACTGGTGATCACTTCCGACGAAGGTGTGCGTGCCGGGCGCAGTATTCCGCTGAAGAAAAACGTTGATGACGCGCTGAAAAACCCGAACGTCACCAGCGTAGAGCATGTGGTGGTACTGAAGCGTACTGGCGGGAAAATTGACTGGCAGGAAGGGCGCGACCTGTGGTGGCACGACCTGGTTGAGCAAGCGAGCGATCAGCACCAGGCGGAAGAGATGAACGCCGAAGATCCGCTGTTTATTCTCTACACCTCCGGTTCTACCGGTAAGCCAAAAGGTGTGCTGCATACTACCGGCGGTTATCTGGTGTACGCGGCGCTGACCTTTAAATATGTCTTTGATTATCATCCGGGTGATATCTACTGGTGCACCGCCGATGTGGGCTGGGTGACCGGACACAGTTACTTGCTGTACGGCCCGCTGGCCTGCGGTGCGACCACGCTGATGTTTGAAGGCGTACCGAACTGGCCGACGCCTGCCCGTATGGCGCAGGTGGTGGACAAGCATCAGGTCAATATTCTCTATACCGCGCCCACGGCGATTCGCGCGCTGATGGCGGAAGGGGATAAAGCGATTGAAGGCACCGACCGATCGTCGCTGCGCATTCTCGGTTCCGTGGGCGAGCCAATCAACCCGGAAGCGTGGGAGTGGTACTGGAAAAAAATCGGCAACGAGAAATGTCCGGTGGTCGATACCTGGTGGCAGACCGAAACTGGCGGTTTCATGATCACGCCGCTGCCTGGCGCTACCGAGCTGAAAGCCGGTTCGGCAACACGTCCGTTCTTCGGCGTGCAACCGGCGCTGGTCGATAACGAAGGTAACCCGCTGGAAGGCGCTACCGAAGGCAGCCTGGTGATCACCGACTCCTGGCCGGGTCAGGCGCGTACGCTGTTTGGCGATCACGAACGTTTTGAACAGACCTACTTCTCCACCTTCAAAAATATGTATTTCAGCGGCGACGGCGCGCGTCGCGATGAAGATGGCTATTACTGGATAACCGGGCGTGTGGACGATGTGCTGAACGTCTCCGGTCACCGTCTGGGAACGGCGGAGATTGAGTCGGCGCTGGTGGCGCATCCGAAGATTGCCGAAGCCGCCGTAGTAGGTATTCCGCACAATATTAAAGGTCAGGCGATCTACGCCTACGTCACGCTTAATCACGGGGAGGAACCGTCACCAGAACTGTACGCAGAAGTCCGCAACTGGGTGCGTAAAGAGATTGGCCCGCTGGCGACGCCAGACGTGCTGCACTGGACCGACTCCCTGCCTAAAACCCGCTCCGGCAAAATTATGCGCCGTATTCTGCGCAAAATTGCGGCGGGCGATACCAGCAACCTGGGCGATACCTCGACGCTTGCCGATCCTGGCGTAGTCGAGAAGCTGCTTGAAGAGAAGCAGGCTATCGCGATGCCATCGTAACCCACAATTGCCGGATGCGAGTCGGTAACGGTTTGTAGGCCTGATAAGACGCGACAGCGTCGCATCAGGCATTGATTGCCGGATGCGGCGTATAACGCCTTATCCGGCCTACATTCGGCAAGGGTTACCCGAGCGTTAACCTTCTCCCATAAGGGAGCGGGAATTAAAACAATCCCTACATTACCTCTGGAGAATCTGTGATGAATGGTACGATTTATCAGCGGATAGAAGACAATGCGCATTTCAGGGAGTTAGTCGAAAAACGGCAACGGTTTGCCACCATCCTGTCGATTATTATGCTGGCAGTTTATATCGGCTTTATTTTACTGATCGCCTTCGCGCCCGGCTGGCTGGGCACCCCGCTGAATCCGAACACCAGCGTCACACGCGGTATTCCGATTGGTGTTGGAGTGATTGTGATCTCCTTTGTTCTCACCGGTATCTACATCTGGCGGGCGAACGGCGAATTCGACCGTCTTAATAACGAAGTCCTGCATGAGGTACAAGCATCATGAAAAGAGTTCTGACGGCGCTTGCCGCCACACTCCCTTTCGCAGCTAACGCCGCGGATGCTATTAGCGGGGCCGTAGAGCGCCAGCCAACGAACTGGCAGGCGATTATTATGTTCCTGATTTTCGTCGTGTTTACGCTCGGCATTACTTACTGGGCATCAAAACGCGTACGTTCTCGTAGCGACTACTACACGGCAGGCGGCAATATCACAGGCTTCCAGAACGGGCTGGCGATTGCCGGTGACTATATGTCCGCCGCCTCATTTTTGGGGATCTCCGCACTGGTGTTTACCTCCGGCTATGACGGCTTAATTTACTCGCTGGGCTTCCTGGTGGGCTGGCCGATCATTTTGTTCCTGATTGCCGAACGTCTGCGTAACCTGGGACGCTACACCTTTGCCGATGTAGCCTCTTACCGCCTGAAACAAGGGCCGATTCGTATTCTTTCGGCCTGTGGTTCTCTGGTGGTGGTGGCGCTTTACCTTATCGCTCAGATGGTAGGCGCAGGTAAACTGATCGAGCTGCTGTTTGGCCTTAACTATCATATTGCGGTGGTGCTGGTCGGCGTGCTGATGATGATGTATGTCCTGTTCGGCGGCATGCTGGCGACCACCTGGGTGCAAATTATTAAAGCCGTGCTGTTACTGTTCGGTGCCAGCTTTATGGCCTTTATGGTGATGAAACACGTTGGCTTTAGCTTCAACAATCTGTTCAGCGAAGCGATGGCGGTACACCCGAAAGGGGTCGACATCATGAAGCCGGGCGGGCTGGTGAAAGATCCGATCTCCGCGCTCTCTCTGGGTCTGGGACTGATGTTTGGTACGGCGGGCTTGCCGCACATTCTGATGCGCTTCTTTACAGTCAGCGATGCCCGCGAAGCACGTAAGAGCGTGTTCTACGCCACCGGGTTTATGGGCTACTTCTATATTCTGACCTTTATTATCGGCTTCGGCGCGATCATGCTGGTTGGTGCGAATCCGGAATATAAAGACGCGGCGGGCCATCTGATTGGTGGTAACAACATGGCGGCCGTTCACCTGGCGAATGCAGTGGGCGGCAACCTGTTCCTCGGTTTTATTTCAGCGGTTGCTTTCGCCACTATCCTCGCGGTGGTTGCGGGTCTGACGCTGGCGGGCGCATCCGCGGTTTCGCATGACTTGTACGCTAACGTCTTCAAAAAAGGCGCGACCGAACGTGAAGAGCTGCGGGTATCAAAAATCACCGTACTGATCCTCGGCGTGATTGCGATTATCCTCGGCGTGCTGTTTGAGAATCAGAACATCGCCTTTATGGTGGGGCTGGCGTTTGCCATCGCGGCGAGCTGTAACTTCCCGATCATTCTGCTTTCTATGTACTGGTCGAAACTGACCACGCGTGGCGCGATGATGGGTGGCTGGCTGGGGCTGATTACCGCAGTAGTACTGATGATCCTCGGCCCGACGATTTGGGTACAGATCCTTGGTCACGAAAAAGCCATCTTCCCGTATGAATACCCGGCGCTGTTCTCTATCACCGTGGCATTCCTCGGCATCTGGTTCTTCTCGGCAACCGATAACTCAGCGGAAGGGGCGCGCGAGCGTGAACTGTTCCGCGCGCAGTTTATCCGCTCCCAGACCGGCTTTGGCGTTGAGCAAGGCCGCGCACATTAATCTCTCCCCTTCCCCGGCCGCCTGACCGGGGAATACTCTTCCTCTCCAGCATGCATCACCTTTTCCCAAAATATTAAACAAATAAACTCATTAAAAAATGAGCGATTTTTGACAGTCGTAGAAAATGATAATGCAGAGAATATGCCTTTTCTTTCTTGTTAATTATAAGGATATTTTATGTGCTACAATGGTTTAAATAATATGTTTTTCCCTCTTTGCCAGATTAACGATAACCACTCTGTCACAAGTCCATCACATACAAAGAAAACAAAATCAGATAATTACAGAAAACATCATAAAAGCACGTTAATTGACAATAAAGCCCTCTCTCTTTTCAAGATGGATGATCATGAAAAAGTGATAGGCTTGATTCAGAAAATGAAAAGAATTTATGATAGTTTACCATCAGGAAAAATCACGAAGGAAACGGACAGGAAAATACATAAACATTTTATAGATATAGCTTTATATGCAAATAATAAATGTGACGATAGAATTACGAGAAGAGTTTACCTTAGTAAAGAAAAGGAAGTATCCATTAAGGTGGTATATTATTATAAATAATGTCGCCGTCCATAATAATACTATCGAAATTCCACAGACAGTAAATGGTGGTTACGATTTTTCACACCTTAGCCTGAAAGGTATCGTGATTAAAGATGAAGATTTATCCAATTCGAATTTTGCAGGTTGCAGACTACAAAACGCTATTTTCCAGGACTGTAATATGTATAAAACGAATTTTTATTACGCCATAATGGAAAAAATACTTTTTGATAATTGTATTCTCGATGACTCAAATTTCGCTCAGATAAAAATGGCCGACGGAACTCTAAATGCATGCTCCGCTATGCATGTTCAATTCTACAATGCAGCAATGAATAGAGCCAATATTAAAAATACCTTTCTTGACTATTCAAATTTTTATATGGCGTACATGGCTGAGGTAAATCTTTATAAAGTAATAGCGCCATAGGTGATGCTGCCAACTTACTGATTTAGTGTATGATGGTGTTTTTGAGGTGCTCCAGTGGCTTCTGTTTCTATCAG
>NZ_JAVUPQ010000089.1:0-13651 GCF_032029835.1 Escherichia sp. AM3
CTGATAGAAACAGAAGCCACTGGAGCACCTCAAAAACACCATCATACACTAAATCAGTAAGTTGGCAGCATCACCCTTTTCGTGTTTTACCCCAGTAGCATGTGAATCCCAGAAAATTAAACGTAGGCAGGCGTTTTCCCGACTGGTTAGCTCTCATTGCTGCTATATGACCCGCGGGAATTAATTGTGATTTATCACAATGCAACTCCAGACCATATTTATTCAGCCTTTTCGGTAGCCTCCTAAAGAAGCGTTTTGCTTCACTAAAGAACTCAAAGGTAAATACCATATCATCAGCATACCTCACCATCTCAGCCCGCCCATGGATGTGTGAACGCGTGATTTGAGCAAACCATTCGTCTATTACATGATGCAGGTAGATATTAGCGAGTATTGGCGACAGGGCCGAACCCTGCGGGCAACCCTGTTCATTCTCTGATATCTCTTTCCCCCTGATAACAGGTGCCGTTATTGAGACCTCGACCAGCCTGAGAAAACGACGATCTGATGTCTTCTTCCGCAGTAAATTCATCAATTCAGTATGTGGAATTGTGTTGAAATACTTTCGGATGTCGATTTCCACCACCGCGCCATTCCAGTTGCGGAACGTTTGCTGTTGCAAAGCCTTCAAAGCAGCATGACAATTTAATCCCGGTCGGAAACCGTATGAGCAGGGCAGAAACAGTGGCTCATAGACACTGCTGAGAATATCGCTGACAGCAAGTTGCACCAGTTTATCCTCGATGCACGAGAGAGCCAGCGGCCGTTTACTGCCGTCCTCTTTTGGTATCTCCGTGATTCTTGCCGCTTGCGGGTGATACGTCCCTCTGCGTATACGCACGATGAGAGAAGTAATGTTCTCATCAAGGCGTTCACTGTAAGCGGCTTTAGTCCATACCATCAATACCTGTAGCCTTATTCCCGTCGAGTAGCAGGAATTGTCCTTTCAGCATGTCAACGTTCACCAGATGCCCCAGATTACTGAACATCTTATGTTTGTTGGCTGCTGATTTCTCGCCTATACGCTCAAGTTTCGTTAACCATGATAGTCCGTCGTTGCTGTGTACGGTCATTGTTTCTCTCTCACGTTCGATCTGTCCGTCAGCCCTTCGATCCACGATCATTACTCGCTTCATCACTACTATGGCTGACTCCGACTTCCTGATACCCGTTTCTGTGGTCTTGTGTTTTCGCACTTGTACCTGAGATACTCGTTCCCTTGAGAGGCATCAGGAGCTCCTGGGTTCCACACTGTTCTCTGCAAACACGCCGACGCCTGCGGCTCCGGTGTGTGCGGTTGCATGGATGCTCGCCAGTGTGACCATGCAACCGCTGTTGCCTGCAAGCTGAACGAAACTTTCGGCACACACGATTAAAATGTATTTCGGATCTGTCACGTTCACCAGTTGGTTTCGGCTCGGGTGCTTCGCTGTCTACGCTTCATCTCCTTTGTTACCGCCAGAGATGCAAGACTCGCTACGTAGAGGTCTGGCTGGTCCTTTCTACGGAGGGACTTACACCCTCAAGATCAGTGCAGCTTTGCCCAGCGCACCGTTCATCTCATTCCCAGAAGTGCAGTGCTTTCATTCTTAATTTGGCGATCTCAGGCATAACAGAGTGTTTCATCGCATAGATGGCTGCACGGTGATAACCCAAATACCCGACGCCGACATGTTGCATTAACATAGCAATCTCCCTTTACTTATCCGGAGGCAGTTGCAATATCTCTGTGAACTTACACACATGGTGGTAATAATATTTTTAAATCATATGGCTATCATGATGAAGCAATTCATTACCAAGCAGACGATCCACTCGTTTAATTTTGTTTTTGACTTGTGCGTTGCCGGGCAAATAACGTCTAATACTGGTCAGCATGAGAAATGTGCCCTTAATGAGCGCAGTGGTGGCATCCAGTAGAGAATTTTGTAGATATTTGTGAAACGGCGCGAGAGCATCACGGAAAAAATTCTGACATACATGACGAGTAGGCATAGAGTTGATCTCCCTGAATTGATAGCACAAATCAGTAAATCACAAAACCCTATGCCTGCCTTTGTTTACTCGCGCATTTCTAGAGATTCCTCATAGCTAGGATAGACTTTAACATACGCAGCGTAGATGACAAAAATGTTGGCTTAGTGCGCGTCCGGCGCCGTGATGTCGGCGCTGATGCGCAGATCGTTCTCATCAAAGACCATGCAGAAGCGCTCATCGAAGGCCAGATTAATCTTCTGCCACGGGCGGAAATGGACGTCGCCGGGCAGCAAAACCTTGACGTTATCGTGGCCGTAGCACTGGCCAAACAGGTAGGTATTGTTACCCAGACGTTCCACCACTTCACATTGAAACTCCACCACCGTACCAGTAGTGACCTCCGGAGTGAGGTGTTCTGGCCGGATCCCTAACGTTACCGCAGCGCCGGGCTTCAGCGGTTGGGTGGCGATATTCAGGGTCAGCTGATGGTCCTGCGCGAGGGTGACCGTTAAGCATTCCGGCTGCCAGTCGCTGACGACGGCCGGCAAAAAGTTCATCTTCGGCGAGCCGATAAAGCCGGCGACGAATTTGTTGACCGGATTGTAATACAGGGCCATCGGCGAACCCATTTGTTCGACTTTCCCGTGGTTCATCACCACGATTTTATCGGCCAGGGTCATCGCTTCCACCTGATCATGTGTGACATACACCATGGTGGTTTTCAGTTCCTGGTGCAGACGGGCAATATGCAGGCGCATATCGACGCGCAGCTCCGCATCAAGGTTAGAGAGCGGCTCATCGAACATAAACACCCGGGGATTACGCACGATCGCGCGGCCAATGGCCACGCGCTGCCGCTGTCCTCCGGAGAGCTGCTTCGGTTTACGGTCCAGCAGGTGCGAGAGCTGCAGGGTTTTGGCCACCATTTCCACCTGGCGGCGGATCTCCTCCTTCGGCACTTTATTCACCTTCAGCCCGTAGCCCATATTCTCCGCCACGGTCATATGCGGATAGAGCGCATAGGACTGGAAGACCATTGCCACGCCACGGCGGGCGGGCACCACATCATTCATCACCTCATCGCCGATCAGCACTTCTCCTTCGCTGACCTCTTCCAGCCCGGCAATCATGCGCAGCAGCGTCGATTTTCCACAACCGGAAGGGCCGACGAAAACGGCAAACTCGCCATCTTCAATATCGAGATTGACCTGGTGCAGCGTCACCGTGCTGCCGAACCTTTTGGTGACATTCCTCAGTCGTATATTGGACATCCACATTCCCCGGAGTGAGTAGCTGTTATTTGCCGTTGGTTTGTCACTATGTTGAGTATGATTTGTATTACGTATAACAAATCGGTGTGACGATGTTCAACAGCAGTAAAGTCATGGTCTAACTATAACTTCCACGGATTTTGCGCCATACAGGGACGTTTCATTTCTGCAAGGATGATCACACAACTGGCAGATTATGGTAGTTTTATCAACGATCAAAGCGTAGCGTATAACAAAAGCGAATCAGAACATGTTTTCAATGTAATACGGCAGTTTGAAATGATTTATTTTTCTAACTGGCAGACGTAAGTCACATAAAAACCATTAAATTGTTATACCTTCACATGAGGTTGATAATGAAAAAGAACACGCTTGCTGCACTAATCCTTACCACCCTGGCGGTGGGGCAACTCACCAGCCTGCAGGCGCACGCCGCCGGGCAGCTCAACGTCTGGGAAGACATTAAGAAATCCGCGGGTATTAAAACCGCGGTTAGCGATTTTGAAAAGCAGTACAACGTGAAGGTCAATCTGCAGGAGATGCCTTATGCCCAGCAGCTGGAAAAACTGCGTCTCGACGGGCCGGCGGGCATTGGGCCGGACGTGCTGGTGATCCCGAATGACCAGCTCGGCGGCGCCGTGGTTCAGGGACTTCTCTCGCCGCTCAGCGTCGATCAGGCGAAACAGGATGCCTTTACGCCAGCCTCCATCAATGCCTTCCGCATGGACAACGCGCTGTATGGGATCCCGAAGGCGGTGGAAACTCTGGTGCTTATCTACAACAAGGACCTGATCGACAAGCCGCTGGACAGCCTGCAGGCCTGGCTGGACTACTCGAAAACCCAGCGCGAGCAGAACAAATACGGCCTGCTCGCCAAGTTTGACCAGATCTACTACAGCTGGGGGGCGATTGGCCCGATGGGCGGCTATATCTTTGCTAAAAACGACAGCAGCGGCTTTAACCCGCAGCAGGTGGGCCTCAATACCCCCGGCGCAGTGGAAGCCGTCACCTTCCTGAAAAAATTCTATGCCGAGAAGGTCTTTCCGGCGGGGATCCTCGGCGATAACGGGCTGAATGCCATCGATTCGCTGTTTACCGAGAAAAAAGCGGCGGCGGTGATCAATGGGCCCTGGGCCTTCCAGCCATATGAAGCCGCTGGCATTAACTATGGCGTGGCGCCGCTGCCGACCCTACCGGACAGTAAGCCGATGAGCTCCTTCCTGGGCGTCAAAGGTTATGTGGTATCGACCTGGAGTAAAGACAAAGCGATGGCGCAACAGTTTATCGAGTTCATCAACCAGCCGCAGTATGTGAAAGACCGCTATGTCGCCACCGGCGAAATTCCGCCGCTGAAGGCGATGATTGACGATCCGCTGATTAAAAACGACCAAAAGGCCAGCGCCGTCGCTATCCAGTCGGCGCGGGCGGTGGCGATGCCGGGCATTCCGGAGATGGGGGAAGTGTGGGGGCCGGCCAATGCCGCGCTTGAACTGAGCCTCACCGGCAAGCAGGCGCCGCAGGCCGCGCTCGATAATGCGGTGAAACAGATCACGATGCAGATCGAAGCAATGCAGGCCAGCAATCAGTAATTCACCGTTACGTGAAGTCACCGAGCGGGAGGGGGACCTCCCGTTTGTAGAAGGAGTTGAGTGTGAGCATCCATTCCAGCGAAAATTTTGGCGACGCGCGCGGGCCCGGGCGGCATGCGTGGTGCGGCCTGCTACTTGCAATCGTGCCGGGTTTCGGTCAGTTTTATCATCGCCAGTGGCTGAAAGGGCTGGTCTTCCTGGCGCTGCTGAGCAGCTTTCTGGGTATTTTTTATGATTTCCTGCGCGAGGGGCTGTGGGGGCTATATACCCTGGGCGAGGAGGTACCGCGCGATAACTCTATCTTCCTGTTAGCCGAGGGGATTATCAGCGTGCTGATCGTCGCCTTTGGCGTGCTGATCTATTTCCTCTCGCTGCGTGATGCGTGGCTCAACGGTAAAAAACGTGATGAGGGGAGCGTTCTCAACAGCGTGCGTAAGCAGTACCAGATGCTGCTAAGCGACGGCTTTCCGTACCTGATGATCACCCCGGGTTTTATTTTGCTGGTCTTTGTGGTGATCTTTCCGATTCTTTTTGGTTTTGCCATCGCTTTCACCAACTACAACCTGTACCACACGCCGCCAGCGAAGCTGGTTGACTGGGTGGGGCTGAAAAACTTCGTCAATATTTTCACCCTCTCCATCTGGCGCTCCACCTTCCTGGATGTGCTGCAGTGGACCGTGGTATGGACGCTGCTGGCGACCACTCTGCAGTGTACGGTGGGCGTGTTGTTGGCGATTCTGGTCAACCAAAAAGATCTGCGCTTTAAACCGCTGATCCGCACCATCTTTATTTTGCCGTGGGCGGTGCCGGGGTTTGTCACCATCCTCGTCTTTGCCGGGATGTTCAACGACTCCTTTGGGGTCATCAACAACGCGATCCTTTCATTCTTCGGCATCAGTCCGAAGGCATGGCTCACCGATCCGTTCTGGACCAAAACGGCGCTGATTATGATGCAGACCTGGCTTGGCTTCCCGTTTGTGTTTGCCATGACCACCGGCGTGCTGCAGGCGATCCCGGACGATCTGTATGAAGCCGCAACGATGGACGGCGCCAGCGCGTTTACCCGTCTGCGCACCATCACTCTGCCGCTGGTGCTGTACGCGATCGCGCCGATAATCATCACCCAGTACACCTTCAACTTTAATAATTTTAACATCATTTACCTGTTCAACAACGGCGGCCCTGCGGTGGTGGGTTCTAACGCCGGCGGGACGGATATTCTGGTGTCGTGGATCTATAAGCTGACGATGTCCTCGTCGCAGTACGCCATCGCGGCGACCATCACGATCCTGCTGTCGATCTTTGTCGTCGGCCTGGCGCTGTGGCAGTTCCGCGCCACCAAATCCTTCAAAAATGACGACATGGCGTAAGGGAAGCAACATGGCTCAATCACCCAGTATTAAACGCGAAAAGTGGATCCGACTCTCTCTCACCGGGCTGGTGGTCATCCTGGTCTCGGTGGTGATTATCTATCCGCTGGTCTGGACGGTCGGGGCATCGCTGAACGCCGGCAATAGCCTGCTCAGTACCTCAATCATTCCGGAAAATGTGTCGTTCCAGCACTATGCCGATCTGTTCAATGGCAATGTGAATTACCTCACCTGGTACTGGAACTCGATGAAAATCAGCTTCCTGACCATGGTACTGACCCTGATTAGCGTTAGCTTTACCGCTTACGCCTTCTCCCGCTTCCGCTTTAAAGGGCGGCAGAACGGGCTGATGCTGTTCCTGCTGCTGCAGATGATCCCGCAGTTTTCTGCGCTGATTGCGATCTTTGTCCTGTCGCAACTGCTTGGCCTGATTAACAGCCATCTGGCGCTGGTGCTGATCTACGTCGGAGGGATGATCCCGATGAATACCTGGCTGATGAAAGGGTATCTCGATGCGATCCCTAAAGACCTGGATGAGTCCGCTCGCATGGACGGTGCCAGCAGCTTTCGCATCTTTATCGAGATCATCATGCCGTTGTCGAGGCCGATCCTCGCGGTGGTGGCGCTGTTCTCGTTCACTGGGCCGCTGGGGGATTTCATCCTCTCCAGTACCATCCTGCGTACCCCGGATAAATACACGCTGCCTATCGGTCTGTATAACCTGGTGGCGCAAAAAATGGGTGCCAGCTACACCACCTACGCGGCGGGGGCGGTGCTGATCGCCGTACCGGTGGCGATCCTCTACCTGGCGTTACAAAAATACTTCGTCTCCGGCCTGACCTCGGGCAGCACTAAAGGATAAGCACATGAAAAGATTCACACCCGCATGGCTTGCGGTTTGTCTGGCATGCAGTTTTTCCACCTCTTCTCTGGCCGCGGACGAGCTTGAAACCCGCGCCTTTCAAGGCATGCCGGCGGACTTTATCAAAGGCGCGGATATCTCCACGTTGCTGGACGCCGAAAAGCACGGGGCGACGTTCTACGATCAGAATAATCAGCGCAAGGATCCGATCGCTATTCTGAAAGAGAACGGCGTCAACTATGTCCGCCTCCGTCTGTGGGTGGATCCGCAATCGGCGAGCGGCGAGGACTATGGCGGTGGGAACAATGATCTGGCCACCACCCTGGCGCTGGCGAAGCGGGCGAAAGTCCAGGGGATGAAACTGCTGCTTGATTTTCACTACAGCGATTTCTGGACCGATCCCGGCAAGCAGTTCAAGCCGAAAGCTTGGGAAAAGATGGATTACCCGCAGCTGAAAACGGCAATTCATGACTATACCCGCGATACCATCGCCCGCTTTAAGCAGGCGGGCGTGCTGCCGGATATGGTGCAGATTGGCAATGAAATCAACGGCGGCATCCTGTGGCCGGAAGGGAAAAGCTGGGGGCAGGGGGGCGGCGAGTTCGACCGACTGGCCGGCCTGCTGAACTCGGCCATTGATGGCCTGAAGGAGAATCTACGTAACGGCGAGCATGTGAAAATCATGCTGCATCTGGCCGAAGGGACCAAGAACGATACCTTCCGCTGGTGGTTTGATGAGATTGACAAGCGCCATGTACCGTATGACGTGATTGGTCTGTCGATGTACACCTACTGGAATGGGCCGATCAGCGCCCTGAAGGCCAATATGGATGACATCAGCAAACGCTATAACAAAGACGTCATCGTCGTCGAGGCGGCCTATGCCTATACCCTAGCCAACTGCGATAACGCGGAAAATAGTTTCCAGGCGAAAGAAGAAAAGGATGGGGGATATCCCGCCACCGTACAGGGGCAATATAACTATATTCACGATTTAATGCAGGCGGTGGTTAATGTGCCTGACCAGCGTGGTAAAGGTATTTTCTATTGGGAACCAACATGGATTGCCGTGCCGGGAAATACCTGGGCCACGCCGGCGGGAATGAAATATATCCATGACGAGTGGAAAGAGGGTAATGCGCGTGAAAATCAGGCGCTATTTGATTGCCAGGGAAAAGTATTGCCGTCGGTAAAAGTATTTAATTGATTTTTTTGTCGTTCTTTTCAGGAAGTTTATTATGAATAAATTTGCACCTTTACATCCGAAGGTTAATACGCTGCTGCATGGCGCGGATTATAATCCGGAGCAATGGGAGAATGACCCCGATATTATTGATAAAGACATTGCCATGATGCAGCAGGCAAAATGCAATGTGATGTCGGTGGGAATATTTAGCTGGGCGAAACTGGAGCCACGCGAAGGGGTGTTTGATTTCGCCTGGCTGGACACTATTCTGGATAAATTGTATGCCGCCGGTATACATGTTTTTCTGGCCACGCCGAGCGGCGCGCGTCCGGCGTGGATGTCGCAACGCTATCCGCAGGTTCTGCGGGTGGGGCGCGATCGGGTGCCGGCCCTGCACGGCGGCCGTCACAATCATTGTATGTCGTCGCCGGTCTATCGCGAGAAGACTCTGAAAATCAATAGCCTGCTGGCTGAACGTTATTCCTCACACCCGGCGGTGCTGGGCTGGCATATTTCCAACGAATATGGCGGCGAATGCCATTGCGATCTCTGCCAGAATCGTTTTCGCGACTGGCTGAAGGCGCGTTACCAGACCCTGGAGAATCTCAACCAGGCCTGGTGGAGCACCTTCTGGAGCCATACCTATACTGACTGGTCGCAGATTGAATCGCCTGCGCCGCAGGGCGAGATGTCGATCCACGGTCTCAATCTTGACTGGCATCGCTTTAACACCGCTCAGGTGACCGATTTTTGCCGCCATGAAATTGCTCCGCTGAAAGCGGCGAATTCCGCTCTGCCAGTGACCACCAATTTTATGGAATATTTCTACGATTACGACTACTGGCAGCTGGCGGAGGTGCTGGATTTCATCTCCTGGGATAGCTATCCGATGTGGCACCGCGATAAAGACGAAACTGCGCTGGCCTGCTACACCGCGATGTATCACGACATGATGCGCAGCCTGAAGGGCGGTAAGCCGTTTGTGCTGATGGAGTCCACGCCGGGCGCCACCAACTGGCAGCCGACCAGCAAACTGAAGAAGCCGGGAATGCATATTCTCTCCTCGCTGCAGGCGGTGGCGCATGGCGCCGACTCGGTGCAGTATTTCCAGTGGCGGAAAAGCCGCGGTTCGGTTGAGAAATTTCACGGCGCAGTGGTCGACCACGTCGGACATATTGATACCCGCATTGGCCGCGAAGTCTGCCAGCTCGGCGAGATCCTCAGTAAGTTGCCGGAGGTGAGGGGCTGTCGCACCGAGGCGAAAGTAGCGATTATCTTCGACCAGCAGAACCGCTGGGCGCTGGATGACGCCCAGGGGCCGCGCAATCTTGGGATGGAATATGAGAAGACGGTCAACGAGCACTACCGCCCGTTCTGGGAGCAGGGCATCGCCGTCGATGTGATTGACGCCGATGTCGATTTAACGCCGTACCAGTTAGTGATTGCCCCAATGTTATATATGGTGCGCGACGGCTTTGCCGGGCGGGCGGAGGCGTTTGTCGCCAACGGCGGCCACCTGGTGACCACCTACTGGACCGGCATCGTCAATGAGTCCGATCTCTGCTATCTCGGCGGCTTCCCGGGCCCGCTGCGCAATCTGCTGGGGATCTGGGCGGAAGAGATCGACTGCCTGAATGACGGCGAGTTTAATCTGGTGCAGGGACTTGCCGGGAATCAGTGCGGTCTGCAGGGCCCTTATCAGGTGCGCCATCTCTGCGAACTAATCCATACAGAGAGCGCCCAGGCGCTGGCCACCTACCGGGATGATTTTTATGCCGGCCGGCCGGCTGTGACGGTGAACGAGTTCGGGAAAGGCAAAGCCTGGCATGTGGCCTCCCGCAACGATTTAGCCTTCCAGCGCGATTTCTTTACCACCCTGAGCAAGGAGCTGGCCCTGCCGCGGGCGATAGCGACGGAGTTACCACCCGGCGTGGTGGCTACTGCGCGCACCGACGGTGACAACTCTTTTATCTTCCTGCAGAACTACAGCGCCCAAAACCATACCCTGACCCTGCCGCAAGGATATTGGGATTGCCTGACCGACGCGGCGGTGTCGGCTCCACTGACCCTGTCGGCATGGGATTGCCGTATTCTCCGTCGTCACGCGTAATTTCTTCTTTTCCACGCCTGCTCTGACGAGCAGGCTTTTTTTATCTTAAACCTGGAGTTTATTATGGTGAGTTTAAAATCCTTCCTGCACTATTTCTCCCCAGCGCGTCCGGCACAGCCATTAAGCGAGGCGGAAAAACAGCAAATCGAGGCGCTTATTCAGGCCTTCGGCGGCGAAGCGAATATTACGCAAGTGGATGCCTGTATTACGCGTCTGCGCGTGACTGTTCGTCATCTTGCAGACGTAGATACGGACGCATTACAGCAGCAGGGCGCGCTGGGGGTTATTATTCTTTGTCAACAGGTGCATGCTATTTTCGGTAAACAGTCCGATGCGCTGCGTCAGCTTCTGGATGAACATTTTGCTGCCCGGAAATAAATAAAACGGGATAACCTGAAAACAGGTTATCCCGAAAATAAGACAAAGACAGCAGTGGCAATAAAGTTTACCGGAAGATAATTAACAGTCTTACAGCAGGAGATAAAAATAACGTATGAGTCTTAACCGTGTGCGATTACCACCAGGCCTCAACCTGCACGCCGAAATTCCAGGTATTATTCGCCGTCTGGTCTTCAAACGGTTTACCATCTTCGGAGTCATTCAAATACGAAGCAAAAATGCGTAATTCCGGACGTGACATAAAGTCTGGCCCGTCCGCCAGGCCCAACGCAATGGTGTATTTCTCACCCGCCTGTTTGTAGCTGGTGCCATTGTTGTAGCTGTCTTTCTGATAGAAACCGCCAACTTCGCCAATCAGGCGCACGTAGTCGGTAAACTGGTACTGTCCGCGGGCGACCAGCGACAGCATCCGCGTTTTGTCGGTATAGTCGGTAATGTCATCCGCCGAGCCCCAGGTCAGAACGTGGTTGATAGAGAACTTTTCAGTAATCGGGATCAGGCCGGTGTTAATCACACGATAACCGGTGGCGTCATTCACGTAGTTCCACATATCGTACCAGCCGCCGCCCTGGGAGACCATGTTCTGCGCCAGGCCTTTGTTGGCGTACTGCAGCACGGTTTTGTTATAGCCACCCAGCATATCCTGACTGATTTCACCGGTCAGCATGACGCCGTTGTCAGCATCGTACAGTCCGCCATAGCTATCCTGTTTTTTCGTGGTGTTTGGCATCGCGTAGTCGATACCGAATTCGGTCCACGAGCCCGCCCACGGCTTCCAGCCCGCGTAGCGTAAATCGATATAGTTGATATTGACGTTGCTGTCGCCATCGACGCGATAGTCAACATCGTTGGCATCGCCGCGGATCCAGGCCAGCGAGACGGCGCCCGGGCCGAGAGTATAGTTTTCCACCCCGGCTCCGGAGCCGGAAATGTTCCAGTATTTGGTATCGATGATATGCAGATCATGGCGCTGGTAGTAACGTTTACCGCCCCAGATCACAGCATTTGGATCGCCAGGGATCAGCCCCTTTATCTGCAGGTTCAACTGACGTAAGCCGAACTGTGCATCATCGTTCAGCGTGGTTTCATTATCGTTAGAGCCGTCGGAGACCATGCTGACCATACTGTCGAGATAGAAGCTGACGTCATCTTTCTTATAGACTTCAGAGCCCAGCTCCAGCTCGCCATAGGTATCCGACTCGTTCCCCAAACGGCCCAGCTTATTTTTTTGCCATTCCACTTCGCTACCGTCGCTGGAGACTCCAACCCCGGCGCGCATATAGCCATGGAAATCGATCGTTGGGATCGCGGCGGAAGCCGCAAACGCGGAAGGAGCAATTAGCGCAGCGGCTAACGCGACTGAAAGAGCACGCAGTGTAGTGTTCATCTCTATCCTCTTATTGTTTTGTATTACGTTCACATAACTAATGTAATAAAATGTCTAAATGTAACTACAGGCAAATGAGATATGATTGTTTTGTGACTAACTGCAAATAATCACACTAGTTTTTGTTGCGATAGGTGAGGTTATTCACAATTCACTGTATTGTGAACGTAATACTTTTTTAGGTGATATTTTGCAGCGTGAGGTGGCGGTGAGCGTTTTTTTAAATGGCCCCTGTTACAATCATGAGATAACAACATAAGGAACCGGAGCATGAAGTCTAAAAGCGCTACTCTGGAAGACGTTGCCCGTCATGCGGGCGTCTCTTACCAGACCGTGTCCAGGGTACTCAACAAATCTGCCAATGTATCCGAAGCGACGCGCCGCAAGGTGGAGAAATCGATAGAGGCATTACGCTATGTGCCAAACCGGCTGGCGCAGCAGCTGGTGGGAAAGGAGAGTCAGACGGTCGGGCTGGTGACTATTTCGCTGGCCTGGCATGCGCCTTCCCAGGTGGCGACGGCGGTAAAACGTTATGCCAATCTGGAAGGTTATCAGGTTCTGATTTCGATGATCGATGAGAGCGTCAACCAAAGTATCCAGGATTCTATCAATGAGCTGAAATCTCAGCGAGTGGACAAAGTCATTATCAACGTGCCACTGGAGACCGAACAGGCGCAGAAAATCGCCGCTGACAACGATGATATCGTCTGCCTGTTTCTCGATGTTGATCCTTACAGCTCCGTGTTTAACGTTTCGTTTAACCCGGCGGACGGCACGCGGGCCAGCGTCAAATATCTCTATGAGATGGGGCATCGGGAGATCGCGTTGCTGGCAGGACCGGACAATTCTGTCTCGGCCAAACTCCGGTTAAAAAGCTGGCTGGAGACTTTGCAGGGCTACGGTCTGAAGCCGGTGACCGTCCTGCACGGCAACTGGGATGCGCAAAGCGGCTATGCCGGTGCGCTGCAGATGCTGCGCGAAACGCCCAATTTTAGCGCTGTGCTGGTAGGAAATGACCAGATGGCGTTGGGGGTGCTCAGCGCCTTCCATCAGCATCAGGTGGCGGTGCCGGGTGAGAAGTCCGTCATTGGCTATGACGATACCTACGAAAGCTCTTTTTTCTATCCGTCGTTGAGTACGGTGTCGCTGGATCTCGATCTGCAGGGGAAGGAGGCGGTGCGGCGGATCCTCGCCAGCACCAGCGGTGCGCCGCATACCTCATCCATTCTGCCTGCGCGCTTGGTGATACGCCATTCCAGCGGCGCCCGAATCGAGCAGGGAAAAGATCTGCAGGCCATTGCGGAACAGCTCCGCGCCATCGCCCACACTCTGGCACCCTGACGCCAAAGGCGGGGAAACTCGCCTTATTACCTTATCCTTAAATTGAGTAGGGTGTGATATTTGTCACAGCATGGCGTAATATTATTGGGTAATGACTCCAACTTATTGATAGTGTTTTATGTTCAGATAATGCCCGATGACTTTGTCATGCAGCTCCAC
>NZ_JAVUPQ010000090.1:0-13288 GCF_032029835.1 Escherichia sp. AM3
TGATAGAAACAGAAGCCACTGGAGCACCTCAAAAACACCATCATACACTAAATCAGTAAGTTGGCAGCATCACCGGATTTTAGTTCCAATATTTTCGACGGTTTTTCTTATACCGGCGCGGCACTGGCAAGTGACGAGCGAATGTTGCCATGGGAACTACGCGGCTACGCCCCACAAATTAGCGGTATTGCACAGACCAATGCCACGGTGACGATCAGTCAATCAGGCCGCGTCATTTACCAGAAAAAAGTCCCACCAGGCCCATTTATCATTGACGACCTTAATCAGTCTGTTCAGGGCACACTGGATGTCAAAGTGACGGAAGAAGATGGTCGGGTGAACAATTTCCAGGTTTCGGCAGCATCGACGCCCTTCCTGACTCGTCAGGGACAGGTTCGCTATAAACTGGCCGCGGGTCAGCCACGGCCCTCCATGTCACATCAAACTGAAAATGAAACCTTTTTTAGCAATGAAGTTTCCTGGGGGATGCTGTCAAACACCTCGCTGTACGGCGGCCTGCTGCTTTCTGGTGATGACTACCATTCTGCCGCAATGGGTATTGGGCAAAATATGCTGTGGCTTGGTGCGCTGTCGTTTGATGTCACGTGGGCCAGTAGCCATTTTGATACTCAGCAGGACGAGCGGGGCTTAAGCTACCGTTTTAATTACAGCAAACAAGTGGATGCCACTAACAGCACGATTTCCCTCGCCGCTTATCGTTTCTCCGATCGTCATTTTCACAGCTACGCCAACTATCTGGATCACAAATACAACGACAGCGATGCGCAGGACGAAAAACAGACGATCAGCTTATCTGTGGGCCAACCGATTACCCCACTAAACCTCAATCTTTACGCCAACCTGCTACATCAAACCTGGTGGAATGCAGACGCCTCCACGACCGCCAACATCACAGCCGGTTTTAATGTTGATATTGGTGACTGGAGAGATATCTCTATTTCGACGTCATTCAATACAACCCATTACGAAGATAAAGATCGCGACAACCAGATTTACCTGTCGATTTCGCTCCCCTTCGGTAATGGTGGTCGGGTTGGTTATGACATGCAAAACAGTAGCCACAGCACCACACACCGCATGTCGTGGAACGATACGCTGGATGAACGTAATAGCTGGGGCATGTCTGCCGGACTGCAATCCGACCGTCCTGACAATGGAGCCCAGGTGAGCGGTAACTATCAGCACCTGAGTTCAGCGGGTGAGTGGGATATTTCTGGTACCTATGCCGCCAATGATTACAGTTCCGTCAGCAGCAGCTAGAGCGGTTCTTTCACCGCAACCCAATATGGTGCAGCGTTTCATCGCCGCAGCTCCACCAATGAACCTCGCCTGATGGTCAGCACCGATGGCGTGGCAGATATTCCGGTTCAGGGCAATCTCGACTACACCAACCATTTTGGCATTGCGGTGGTGCCGTTGATTTCCAGTTATCAGCCTTCCACCGTGGCGGTGAACATGAATGACTTACCCGACGGCGTAACAGTTACAGAAAACGTTATCAAAGAAACGTGGATTGAAGGCGCGATAGGTTACAAATCACTGGCTTCCCGTTCCGGTAAAGACGTTAACGTCATCATTCGCAACGCCAGCGGTCAGTTTCCTCCCCTCGGAGCGGATATCCGCCAGGATGACAGCGGCATTAGCGTGGGGATGGTTGGCGAGGAAGGACATGCCTGGTTAAGCGGAGTCGCTGAAAATCAAAAGTTTACCGTGGTCTGGGGTGATAGCCAGCATTGCTCGCTCCATCTTCCTGAACATATGGAAGACACCGCAAATCGCCTGATTTTACCTTGTCATTAATTAAGGAAATGAAAATGACATTTATGAAAGGACTACCCCTTTTGTTGTTGGTTGCCAGTCTGTGCAGCCACGCTGCACTACAACCCGATCGCACTCGTATTGTGTTCAACGCTAATGATAAAGCTACCAGTCTGCGAGTAGATAATCGTAGCGATAAACTCCCCTACCTCGCTTATTCCTGGCTCGAAAATGAAAAAGGGGAGAAAAGCGACGATCTTCTGGTCGCCCTGCCACCGATACAACGTCTGGAACCGAAAGCAACAACGCAGGTGCGGATAGTCAAGCAAGCGTCGACCGCGAAATTACCAGGCGATCGCGAAACGCTATTTTTCTACAATATACGTGAAGTTCCTCCCGCCCCGGAAAAAAACAGCGACCATGCCGTTTTGCAAGTCGCCATCCAGAGTCGTATCAAGGTGTTCTGGAGACCGGCTGCATTACGCAAGAAAGCAGGAGAAAAGGTCGAACTGCAGTTACAGGTCAGCCAGCAGGGTAACCAACTGACACTGAAAAATCCTACCGCGTATTATCTGACCATTGCCTACCTGGGACGAAATGAAAAAGGCGTTCTCCCCGGCTTCAAAACCGTGATGGTTGCGCCTTTTAGTACGGTCAACACAAACACCGGAAGCTATAGCGGCAGCCAGTTCTATCTCGGTTATATGGATGATTACGGCGCGTTACGCATGACGATGCTCAACTGCAGCGGACAATGCCATTTACAAGCCGTGGAGGCGAAGAAATGAGTGCTGGCAAGGGAGTGTTGCTCGTCATCTGTCTGTTACTTCTGCCGTTGAAGTCTGCGCTTGCCCTGAACTGCTACTTTGGTTCATCCGGTGGCTCGGTAGAAAAATCAGAAGCGATTCAACCTTTTGCTGTACCAGGCAATGCCAAACTCGGCGATAAGATTTGGGAATCTGACGATATTAAAATTCCCGTCTATTGTGACAACAATACCAACGGCAATTTTGAAAGTGAGCATGTTTATGCCTGGGTAAACCCCTACCCGGGGGTGCAGGATCGCTATTATCAACTCGGCGTAACTTACAATGGCGTTGATTATGACGCCAACCAGGGAAAAAGCCGCATCGACACTAACCAGTGTATTGACAGTAAGAACATTGACATTTATACCCCTGAGCAGATTATCGCGATGGGATGGCAGAACAAAATTTGCTCGGGTGATCCCGCTAATATTCACATGTCGCGTACCTTTCTCGCTCGCATGCGGTTATACGTCAAAATACGAGAAATGCCGCCGCATGATTATCAAAGTACGCTTAGCGACTATATCGTCGTGCAATTTGACGGTGCCGGTAGCGTTAACGAAGACCCTACTGCCCAAAACCTGAAATATCATATTACTGGTCTGGAAAACATTCGCGTGCTGGATTGCAGCGTCAATTTTTCCATTTCACCGGAAACACAGGTGATTGATTTTGGTAAATTTAATTTGCTGGATATTCGTCGCCACACAATGTCGAAAACATTCAGTATTAAGACGACAAAATCACAAAATGACCAATGCACCGACGGATTTAAAGTCAGTTCCTCCTTTTATACCGAAGAAACGTTGGTTGAAGAAGATAAAGCATTGTTGATTGGTAATGGTCTGAAGCTACGTTTGCTGGATGAAAACGCCTCGCCTTATACCTTCAATAAATATGCTGAATACGCCGATTTCACCAGCGACATGTTGGTCTACGAAAAAACCTATACAGCTGAACTTTCTTCCATTGCAGGTACCCCCATCGAGGCTGGGCCCTTCGATACAGTGGTGCTTTTTAAAATTAACTATAACTGATTTGCCATGATGCCCTTTGCAGCCGGAAAGGGCATCTCTTTCAGAAAATTGCTGATTTTCCCCTTTTCCTTGATTGCTGTTATTTTTTCCTGGCCCGGCTTTCTTTATGCTGTATCGATACACCAAAGAGAAAATAATGAGGGAGCGAAGGATGCCAGTTTTGCAGTGGGGAATGTTATGTGTGCTATCACTTCTCCTTTCTATTGGTTTCCTCGCGGTACATCTCCCGGCGGCGCTATTACTTGGGCCGATGATCGCCGGGATCATCTTCAGTATGCGCGGAATTACTCTGCAACTTCCCCGCTCCGCTTTTCTCGCCGCCCAGGCCATTCTTGGCTGCATGATTGCGCAAAACCTCACTGGTTCGATTCTCACCACGCTGGCCGCCAACTGGCCGATCGTGCTTGCTATTTTACTGGTGACGCTGCTTTCCAGCGCCATCGTGGGTTGGTTATTGGTGCGCTATAGCTCACTGCCTGGAAATACCGGTGCCTGGGGTTCTTCTCCAGGCGGCGCAGCGGCAATGGTCGCTATGGCGCAAGATTACGGCGCAGATATTCGCCTGGTGGCGTTTATGCAATATCTGCGAGTGCTGTTCGTCGCGGGGGCCGCTGTTCTGGTCACCCGCATGATGCTGGGTGATAACGCTGAAGCGGTTAACCAGCAAATCGTCTGGTTCCCGCCAGTGAGCATTAATCTCCTGCTTACGATTTTGCTCGCAGTCGTTGCCGGTACGGCGGGATGCATGCTGCGTCTTCCTTCCGGCACGATGCTCATCCCGATGCTGGCGGGCGCAGTGCTCCAGTCTGGTCAGCTCATCACCATCGAACTACCGGAATGGCTGCTGGCGATGGCGTATATGGCAATTGGCTGGCGGATTGGTCTTGGTTTCGATAAACAAATCTTACTGCGGGCACTACGCCCACTACCGCAAATCCTGCTGTCGATTTTTGCTCTGCTGGCTATTTGTGCGGGTATGGCGTGGGGGCTGACCCGGTTTATGCACATTGATTTTATGACTGCCTACCTCGCCACCAGTCCCGGCGGGCTTGATACCGTGGCGGTCATCGCCGCAGGGAGCAATGCCGATATGGCGCTTATTATGGCGATGCAAACCCTGCGCCTGTTCAGTATTTTGCTGACGGGGCCAGCCATTGCGCGGTTTATTTCAACCTATGCGCCGAAGCGGTCGGCCTAGTGCTGGCAGCCAGGGCACCAGTAAAACGGGCGAGATGACAGCGTGGTTTTCTCAATGATGCTGCCACAGCGTTCGCACGGTTCGCCATCACGATGAAAAACCTTAAAGCGAAACAGCGCCCCATGATGCTTATTCTCATCCACCTGCCCCCGCGTAGCGTAAGAAAACCGAGGAATCTCCAGTAACGCGTGTGCGAGTGCATCCAGTTGCGCCGCATTGAGATCTTTCGCTTTATGATTTCCAGTCAACCCAACCTGCCAGAGGATCTCCACCCGCAAATAATTGCCAAGCCCAGCCAGAAACGCCTGATCGAGCAGTAATCCTGCAAACTGACGGTTACGAAAGCGCGGTGACAATAACCGTTCCTTTACCACCTCCGGCGTCAGATTCGGATCCAGCACATCGGGACCAACGCGTTGTAAAAACGGATGCGTGGTCAGTTGTTCCGGCCTCAACATCTCAATATCCGAGGCGCTATAAAGCAGAATGGTTTTGTCAGCCGTTTGCAGTTTTACCCGCAATACTCGCGTGGTCTGCGGCTCTTCGCCGGTATCAACCACGCGCCAGACGCCGTAAAGCTGATTATGGCTGTAGAGCGTTAAGTCGTTGGAAAAATGAGTTAACAACGCCTTACCACGCGTTTCCACATGGGTAACGTGTTGACCGATAAGTTGTGATTGATAAGTTTTTAACTGCGGGAAGGCAAACCAGACATCAGTTAGTGGTTTGCCTTTGATCGCCGCCTCCAGGTTATCCGCTGCACGGCGGATCTCCGGGCCTTCAGGCATGGTGATATCCTTTTTTCATTCTTTATTAATCGGGGTTATGCTGCGACAACAATCTCCTTTTCGGCAAATGTAGAGCGTAGTCGGCGGGCGAACGCCAGTGCGTGCTCGCCGTCGCCATGCAGGCAGACTGTTTGCGCCGTGACCGTTGCCCATTCGCCGGTGATACTTTTGACTCTGCCGTGTTGCACCATCTCTAGCGTTTGCGCCAGCGCCTGTTCTTCGTTTTCAATCAACGCGCCTGGCTGACTTCGCGGCACCAGCGAGCCGTCAGCCTGATAACCGCGATCGGCAAACACTTCCTCGCGCGTTGTCAGGCCATATTGCTTGCCTGCACGAATCAGCTCGCTTCCTGCCAGCCCGACGAGAACCAATGCTGGATCGCAAGCGTATACCGCTCTGGCGATGGCGTCTGCCAGTTGTGCTTCTTTCGCCGCCTGGTTGTACAACATGCCGTGCGGTTTGACATGACGCATTACGCCGCCTTGCGCACGGGCAATCGTTGCCAGCGCGCCAATTTGATACAGCGTCTGGGCGTAAACGGTTTCTGGCGGCAGCTGCATGGCGCTGCGACCAAAATTTTCCCTGTCGGGAAAACTCGGGTGAGCGCCAATCGCAACACCATTTTTTATTGCTTCACGCACGCAAGCCTGCATGGTTTGGGCATCGCCTGCATGAAATCCACAAGCAATATTGGCAGAGGAAACCAGCGTTAATAGCTCTGCGTCGCTGGCGCAGCCTTCGCCCAGATCGGCGTTCAGGTCAATTTTCATTGTGCAGCCGCCACGCTAATTGTTCAAAATAACGTTGCTGATCTTGCCGCGCTTTCAGTGCCTCTTCCAGTGAACACTGGACAAAATGAATCGGCTGACCGAGCGGAATTTGCGCCAGATGGTACATATCAGCCTCAATGATACAGGCAATACGCGGGTAACCACCGGTGGTCTGTGCGTCGTTCATCAACACAATCGGCTGCCCGTTATGTGGCACCTGCACCACGCCCGGTAACAAACCGTGAGATAACAGTTCGCGATCGGTGGTGCGTTTTAAAATTTGCCCCTGTAAGCGATAGCCCATGCGGTTACTTTGCGAGCTAAGCTGCCAGGGCGAACGCCAGAATGCATCCTGCGAGGCGCGATCGAACTCATGATATTCCGGCCCCGGCAAGGCGCGAATGCGGTTGCCCCACAGCAGCTGTTTAACGCCCTGCGCTTCCATAGAATCACGCTTCGATTTGCCAATCGGGAGTCGGTCACCATCCTTCAGTAAACGGCCTTCCAGCCCGCCAATCCCCACTTTGAGATCGGTGCTGCATGAGCCCATTACCGGCGGAACATCAATACCACCCGCGACCGCCAGATAACTGCGCATCCCGTGCTGCGGGCGTTTAAGCGTTAAACGCTGGCCTGCTTTCATCGGCAATCGCCAGCCGGTCCAGACGGCATTATCATCCAGCCGCGCTTCGCAACCGGCACCCGTCAGAGCAAACCACCCATCAGTTTCGAACTCAACAGTTAACTGACCGAGCGTGATCTCCAGCGCGGGGGCATTGGCGTCATTACCCACCAGTAGGTTAGCAATGCGTAACGCGGGCATATCCAGTGCGCCGCAGTGGCTGATACCCGACTGGCGAAAACCGTGACGACCGCCATCCTGCACAGTGGTATACATGCCCGCACGAATAATCTTCAGCATACTCCCTCCTTCTGCGGTACAAAGCGCACGCTGTCTCCCGGACGTAATAAGATGGGTTCGTCACGCGCCGGATCAAACAGGCTGAGTGAGGTATGACCAATCAACTGCCAGCCACCCGGCGTTGCCAGCGGATAAACACCAGTCTGCGGCCCGCCGATCCCGACAGAACCTGCCGGAACGAGTAAGCGCGGTTCAGCGCGCCGTGGCGTGTGTAGTTGTTCCGGCAAACTCCCGAGATACGGGAAGCCCGGTTGAAAACCTAAAAACCAGACCACGTATTCCACGGAGGAGTGCAATTCAACAACCTGTTTTTCGCTCAACCCGCAATGCGCCGCGACCACCGCCAAATCCGGTCCGCCTGCACCACCGTAAACCACCGGAATTTCAATAAAGCGAGACTCCGGCTCCAGCGCCTCGCTCTCCTCCCACCAGCGTTGCAAACGCTCTATGGCATCCAGCGCCAGCGACTCAGGATTACGCAAAATCACCGTGATATTGTTCATGCCGGGAATGGCTTCAACCACATTCGGCATATCCACCAGACGCTGCGCCAGTCGCCAGATCCGTTTCTGGCTAGCCAGCGTCACCGGCGGTTCCAGTTCCAGCACTACCGCCGTTTCACCTATCAGATAACAACGCGCTCGTTGCACTTTCGATCCCTCTGATTATTCGTTATGCAGGATTAGGAATATCAATAAAGGTCACATCAAGATCGGTATTTTCATTCAGCCACTCGCTCAATGCGCGAATACCACCACGTTCAGTGGCATGGTGACCTGCAGCATAAAAATGCAATCCCTGCTCGCGGGCTGAATGAATGGTCTGTTCAGAAACTTCGCCAGTAATAAAAGCATCCACGCCAAAACGCGCGGCGCTATCGATAAAACTTTGCCCGCCGCCCGTGCACCAGGCGACGCGCTGGACCACCTCAGGTCCGGTATCGCCACACCATAACGGCTTACGTCCCAGACGCGCTTCAATCCAGGAAGCCAGCTCCAGTCCCGGCACAGGCATGGTCAGTTCGCCCCACGGCACCAACGGCTCAATTTCGCCCATGACCGTGATCCCCAGTAACGCCGCCAGCTGTGCGTTATTGCCCAGCTCAGGATGTGCGTCAAGCGGCAAATGCCAGCCATACAGGTTGATATCATTCGCCAGCAACGTTTTTAAACGGTTACGCTTCATTCCGCGAATGACCGGAGACTCTCCTTTCCAGAAGTAGCCATGATGCACAATGACCGCATCCGCGCCCAGACGCACTGCCTCATCGAGCAAAGCCTGGCTGGCGGTGACACCGGTAACAATTTTTTGCACCGTCTCTTTGCCTTCCACCTGCAAACCATTCGGCGCGTAATCACTAATCGCCGCGCTGTTCAGTTTTTCGTTAATCAGTTGTTCCAGTTCGGTGTTTTTCATCTTCGCGCCTTCCGTATTCTGATAGCTACACCGTTAACATAGCGTTACCTCGCCAGTTCGTCGATAGCCAATCTTTTGACATATTAAGAAACAAACCCGACGCCAAAAGACGCAAATTGTTTATATCATCACGCTTCAGCTAATGTATATTTATGCAATCAGACAGCATATTGCATAAATAATCAGATCTGTATCAAAGTTTTAACTTTAAGGAAACACAAGCACGCCGCGCAACTATTACGTGACGTTGCCGTCAATTGTGGAATTATTATGAATAAACACGCATCACAGCCGCGCGCTATTTACTATGTCGTTGCGCTGCAAATCTGGGAATATTTTAGCTTTTACGGCATGCGTGCCCTGCTGATTCTCTATCTCACCAATCAACTAAAATACAACGATACTCACGCCTACGAGTTATTTAGCGCCTACTGTTCGCTGGTGTATGTCACGCCAATCCTCGGTGGCTTTTTGGCGGATAAAGTTCTCGGCAATCGCATGGCGGTGATGCTGGGGGCGTTGTTGATGGCGATCGGTCATGTGGTGCTGGGTGCCAGTGAGATCCATCCGTCATTCCTCTATCTGTCCCTGGCGATTATCGTCTGCGGCTATGGCCTGTTTAAATCTAACGTAAGCTGTCTGCTCGGCGAGCTGTATGAGCCAACCGATCCGCGTCGTGATGGCGGTTTCTCGCTGATGTATGCGGCGGGTAACGTGGGGTCTATTATCGCACCTATCGCCTGTGGTTACGCCCAGGAAGAGTACAGCTGGGCGATGGGCTTTGGCCTGGCGGCGGTTGGCATGATCGCGGGTCTGGTCATTTTCTTATGTGGCAATCGTCATTTCACTCATACCCGCGGCGTTAACAAAAAAGTACTGCGTGCGACAAACTTTCTCCTGCCGAACTGGGGATGGCTGCTGGTTCTGCTGGTGGCAACGCCTGCACTGATTACCATACTGTTCTGGAAAGAGTGGTCGGTATACGCCTTAATTGTCGCGACTATTATTGGCCTGGGTGTACTGGCAAAAATTTATCGCAAAGCAGAAAACCAGAAACAGCGGAAGGAGCTGGGGCTGATTGTGACGCTCACCTTCTTCAGTATGTTGTTCTGGGCCTTCGCACAACAGGGCGGTAGCTCGATTAGCCTTTATATCGACCGCTTCGTTAACCGCGATATGTTTGGTTATACCGTTCCGACCGCGATGTTCCAGTCGATTAATGCCTTCGCAGTTATGCTGTGCGGTGTGTTCCTGGCGTGGGTGGTAAAAGAGAGTGTCGCGGGTAATCGTACCGTGCGCATCTGGGGGAAATTTGCTCTTGGCCTTGGCCTGATGAGCGCCGGATTCTGCATTCTGACCTTAAGCGCCCGCTGGTCCGCAATGTATGGTCACTCTTCTCTGCCACTGATGGTATTAGGCCTGGCGGTGATGGGCTTTGCGGAACTGTTTATCGACCCGGTTGCCATGTCGCAAATTACGCGCATTGAAATCCCCGGTGTGACCGGCGTATTAACCGGCATCTACATGCTGCTTTCTGGCGCGATCGCGAACTATCTGGCGGGCGTGATTGCCGATCAGACATCGCAGGCTTCGTTTGATGCTTCCGGGGCGATCAACTACTCCATCAATGCATATATTGAAGTATTTGATCAAATTACCTGGGGCGCACTGGCGTGTGTAGGACTGGTACTGATGATTTGGCTGTATCAGGCGCTGAAATTCAGAAACCGCGCGCTGGCGCTGGAGTCTTAATAGGCCAGCACCGATGCCTGATGCGACGCTTGACGCGTCTTATCAGGCCTACGTATTTCCTGCAATTTATTGAATTTGCACAAATTTGTAGGCTGGATAAGGCGTTCACGCCGCATCCGGCATCTGGGCTCGATTGCCTGACGCGTCTGTTATTTCCCCTTCCGCGCCGCCTCATACGCTGCCAACGTTTGTACTCTCGCTTCTTTGTGCTCGACTATCGGTTGCGGATAATCCAGCGTCACACCTGCTTTCTGCGCCCACTTCCACGGCTCATGCACCACTTTCCCTGGCACATCGCGCAGTTCCGGTAGCCACTGGCGGATAAACTCGCCCTCATGATCAAATTTCTCGCCCTGGGTTGTCGGGTTGAAAATACGAAAATACGGCGCTGCATCGGTTCCGGTTGAAGCGGCCCACTGCCAGCCACCGTTATTGGCTGCCAAATCACCATCAATCAGCTGCGACATGAAATATCGCTCGCCTTCGCGCCAGTCGATCAATAAATCTTTCACCAGAAAACTGGCTGTAATCATCCGTAGCCTGTTATGCATCCAGCCAGTGCTGTTAAGCTGACGCATAGCGGCATCAACAATCGGGTATCCCGTTTTGCCTTCCTGCCAGGCCTGTAAATGTGCGGGATTGCTCTGCCACTGTACACGATCCGTCCAGGCAATAAATGGACGATGTTTACACAACGAGGGGTGATACGTTATCAGGTGACGGTAAAACTCGCGCCAGATCAGCTCATTAAGCCAGACACTACCGGCCCCACCGTCCAGCGCCTGCGGCTGTTCAGCCAACAAGCGATGCAAGCACTGGCGAGGCGATAACCCGCCCGTTGCCAGGCTGGCCGACAAACGGCTGGTGCCTTCCACTGCCGGAAAATCTCGTTGTTGCTCATATTCTCCGGCACCGTTCTGGCAAAACTGGCGTAATTGCGCAATCGCCGCTTTTTCTTCCACCGGAAAATGCGCAGTATCGAAAGACTGACGAGGATAATTCAGCGTAATGGATGGCGAGGGCTCTATCGATCCGCTACTACGAACTTTTGGCGCAGCGACGCACTCCGGCATCCCTTCCCGCAGCCGTTTCAGCCAGGCATTCTTAAAAGGCGTAAAGACTTTGTACATCTCGTGATTACCGGTCATCACCGCGCCAGGCGGCAGGATCACGCTGTCATCAAATCCTTCACACACCACGTTACGCAGCGCTCTTTCAACTTCCACATCCCGCGCCCGCTCATTCACTTCATACTGATAGTTATAAAACAGGTGGGTAACGCTGTTTTCCGCGCACACCTGTTTAACTATTTCGACACTGGCGACAAAGTCATCCACTTCACGGAACAATAAAGGAATACCTTTTTCCGCAAGCGCTATTTGTAGCCCATTCAGTTGAGCATTGATAAGTTCAGCCTGACGCGGCGACATGTTATGCGTCGCCCACTGGCGTGGTGTAGCGATATACAACGCCAGCACGCGTGCAGACGAATTGCGGCAGGCGGCAGCCAGTGCGAGATTATCGTGCAGACGTAAATCCTGGCGAAACCAGACCAGATGGGTAGTCATAAAACTCCTGAATGGCGCAAGTTAATCACACGCGGCCAAAGTTCGAAATAACGCTGCCCTGAAAGCCAGGCGTCAGGATAAAGCGCCATATAGTGTTTGATACGCATCAGCGGCGCAAGAAGTGGTTGCTCGCCACGGCGATAACTGTCGATAAGCGCAGCCAGCTGCTGGCGTTCTGTGGAATCAATATGCGGGCGAAAATAACCCTGAACGTGCATCAAAACATTGGTGTGATCGCGCGGGTTGGCGGGGTGAGAAAGCAAAACAACTACGCGTTGGCGGTACTGGTTGTAATAGTCATCCAGATTTTGCCACTGGTGAATATCAGCCACGAACGGGCCAAGTTTGCGGTACTCCGGCTGAGAATGCGCCAGAAAGACGAGTTTATAGCGGCTGTGATAATCGAGAAGCGCCCCGCGCGTTAAGCCATGTTCTTTCAGTCGATGTAACTCATGAAGGGCAAAGATACGGATTAGGGTGCTGTCATCAAATCGTTGTAGATTCATTACTGCTCCTGAGCGGTTTACAGGAGTAAGTGTAGACGTTGAGAAATGATATTTGTGAAGTTAATCCTGTTGTAGCAGGACAAATTTACGAAAGCCTGCTCCCCGCAAGGACTGACGTCAGGTAGTTTCTAACCATAGCTGCCCTTTCTATTCAAACGTGAAATCAATAAGCTCATCAGGGACATCGCAAACAATATGAAGACGGGTTTCTTCTCTGCCGTGACTCTTTTCACTAATTGCGTAACTGTCATGCTTGGGATTATTTAATTCTTTCAGCGGAAATTTTTCCTCGAAGGCTTTATTTAGCCGCCCCTGGTTTCCTTTTACAGCGAATAAATAATCACCTCCCTGTTTTTGTATCTTCTCTGCAATATCTTTCTGGCAACCCATCGCATCGGTTTTGATGATTTTTCCTTTAATATCCAGCATGTTAAGAAGTTCAGGGATAGCTGTGATCTCATTGGATTTCTTATCCGTCTTGATCTGTCCGATGACCAGACTGTGCATTGTTGAGAACGCACTAATGACATGAATCGCTCCCTTACGGCGACTCTTGTCATAAGAATGCCGGTGTATTTTTCCATCAATTGCGATGACGTCTTTATCATCTGAAGAATGGTAGTCAAGCATCCAGTTAATAAAGCTCTCATGAAATTTCGCAGGACAGATACAGGATACAACTCTGGCAATGGTATCGTGAACAGGAATACCATTTTCAAAATCACCATATTGCTTCAAAAAAT
>NZ_JAVUPQ010000091.1:0-13221 GCF_032029835.1 Escherichia sp. AM3
CGGTGGAGCTGCATGACAAAGTCATCGGGCATTATCTGAACATAAAACACTATCAATAAGTTGGAGTCATTACCAATGACTTTATCCATACATTGCCACTTTTTTCAAAGCATAAACCGATACCCAATACCGGTTTCAGTAATAAAATGGCGAGGCCGGGCCGGATCCTGTTCCAGTTTTTGTCGCAGATGCCCCATATAATTACGCAAATAGTCGCTGTGTTCGATCGCGTTTAGACCCTACATCTGCCGGATGCGGCATAAATAACGAACTATTTGCCAACAAACAGAAAGGGCGATCATTCAATCGCCCTTTTTTACTTTGTTTTATTAACCGTGTTTATTTTTCAGTTCAAAGCGTGGTGATACCAGACCATACAGTGTCCAACCAAGGAAGGTCACGATGGAACCGTACAGCATGGCTTCTTCCCCGGATGAGTACAGCGCATAGAAACTGTACATCGCGCCAACAAAAGCAACAAAGTTTGCAACTTTCGCTTTTGAGGGGGGCACATTAGCGACCTTCTGAATAATGACTAATGCCGCCATTGACAGAATATACGGAATGATATTGGTCACCACGGCCAGGTTAACCAGCACGTTGAACTGACTGTTTAGCGACGGGCTAATCGTCATCAGCGCCAACCCGCTCTGGATAATCACAATGGTCAACATTCCCTGCACCGGTGCATCCACTTTGGTTACACGGGAGAAAATTTTAGGGAAGTAGCCTTCATCAGATGAAGATTTAAACACCTGGGCAATGGTGAACTGCCAGCCAAGTAGCGAACCGCAGCAGGACATCACCATCAGCGCCATAATGACTTTACCCACTTCCGGCGTGAACATCTGCGCGAAGGCCAGACCAAATGGTGCCGTTGAATTTGCCAGCTCCATATTTGGCACAATCCCGGCAATCACGTTGGTGGAGACGATATAAATCACCGCCGCACCTAACGTACCGCCGAGTACCGCGATTGGCACATTACGTTCCGGGTTTTCCACTACATCAGTATTTGCACACGCAGACTCCAGACCAAGAAAAGCCCACAGCGTCATAGCGATGGAAGAACCTACCGCACTGAAGAACGGTGCATGATGCGGATTCCAGGAATCAACGTACAGCGTCGGGCTAAACCAGAACCAGCCAATAATGCACAGACCGACGACCGGAATAATGACCCCCCACACGGTAATGCTACTGATTTGCCCGGTAATGCGCGCACCACCAAAGTTAGCCACGGTACAAATCCACAGCACCCCGATGGTCGCAAGACCAATCTGCACTGGCGACAAACTCGCGCCGAGCAGTTCGGTGCCGTAACCAACCGCCGAAATAGCAATCGCGACGTTAGCAATCAGCAGTGAGACGCCGTAGGTATAGTTCGCCATAAAGTTACCGGATTTACCGAAAGCATACTCGGCATAACCGCCCATACCGCCTGATTTACGGCTGAACATACCGCATTTTGCGAATGCCCATGCCAGTGCCATTGAGCCTACGGCTGTCACCAGCCAGGAGATAATTGAGATTGTCCCGACTTCGGCAAGCTTTGTCGGCAGCATGATGATACCGGAGCCCATCATGTTGACCATCGTCAGTATGGTTAACTGAACGACGCCCATTTTGTTCGATTTAGCCTGACTCATAATTTTTCCCCTTTCAACAGGGTGCTTTGCGCATCACGAGGCTTGATGACATAGCACCAAACTTGCTTACGACCATCATGTTCTTCGATATAGACACCCTGCAGCTCCGGTGCAAAACCTGGCAGCAGGTTGATCCCTTCTTCCAGAGCGCTGAAGTAACGCAGAACAGCACCACCCCAGATTTCACCCGGAACAACACACAGCACACCCGGAGGATAAGGAAGCGCACCTTCGGCAGCGATACGGCCTTCTGCATCCGGCAGACGAACCAGTTCCACTTCACCGCGTAAATAGGCGTAGTTGGCTTCTTGCGGATTCATGCTGACGCGTGGGAAGTGCTCCTTACGGAACATCTCTTTTTGCAGTTGTTTCACGTTGTGGCGGGCATACAAATCATGCATTTCCTGACACAACTGACGCAGGGTATAACCGGCGTAGCGCTCTTCATGCTGTTTGTAGATGGAAGGTAGCACTTCTGCTAATGGCGCGTCGGACTCAAGCAGTTTTTCGAAGCGTACCAGCAGGGCAACAAGTTGCTGAAGTTTGGCCATATCTTCTGCCGGAGTCAGCAGGAAGAGGATGGAGTTAAGATCGCATTTTTCCGGCACTACGCCATTTTCGCGTAGGAAGTTAGCAAGAATCGTCGCGGGTACACCGAACGCTTCATATTCGCCGTTACGTGCATCAATACCTGGGGTTGTCAGCAACAGTTTGCATGGATCGACAAAGTATTGATTCTCTGCATAGCCTTCAAAAGAATGCCAGTGTTCCCCTGGTACAAACTGGAAGAAGCGCAGATCAACCGCAATTTGCGCTGTTTCATACGACTGCCAGGGTTTACCATCCACCAGTTCAGGTACGAACGGACGAATATGCTGACAGTTATCGAGGATCAGTTTGCGGGCATTAATGCCATTTACCACACAATCCATCCACATATTACGACCGCTGACACCTTCATGCATTTTGGCGTTGATATCCAGTGCGGCAAACAGCGGATAGAACGGGCTGGTGGAGGCGTGCATCATAAAGGCGTTGTTCATGCGTTTGTGCGGTACATAACGCTGTTGCCCTTTGATGTGGCTGTCTTTTTTATGAATTTGTGAAGTCTGAGAAAAACCAGCCTGTTGTTTATGCACAGATTGCGTAACCAGAATACCCGGATCGTTCTCATTAAGATCCAGCAACAGCGGCGAACAGTCCGCCATCATCGGAATAAACTGTTCATAGCCGACCCATGCTGAGTCAAACAGGATGTAGTCACACAGATGACCAATTTTATCCACCACCTGGCGGGCGTTATAAATCGTACCGTCGTAGGTGCCTAACTGAATCACAGCGAGGCGGAAAGGACGAGCCTCTTTTGCCCGCTGCGGTGCGACTTCCGCGATCAGCTCACGCAGGTAACTTTCTTCAAAACAGTGCGCATCAATGCCACCGATAAAGCCATACGGGTTACGTGCCGTTTCCAGATAAACCGGTGTTGCACCAGCCTGTAGCAACGCTCCGTGGTGGTTAGATTTGTGGTTATTGCGGTCAAACAGCACCAGATCACCCGGTGTTAGCAGGGCGTTTAAAACCACTTTGTTAGAAGATGAAGTGCCATTTAAAACGAAGTAGGTTTTATCGGCATTAAACACTTTTGCCGCATGTTGCTGTGCAATGCATGGCGCGCCTTCGTGAATCAGCAGATCGCCCATCGCTACGTCGGCGTTGCACAAGTCGGCACGGAACAGCGCCTCACCAAAGTATTCCACAAACTGATTCCCCGCCGGATGGCGACGGAAAAATTCGCCGCCCTGATGACCAGGGCAATCAAACGCGCTGTTACCTTGATTGACATAATCGACCAGTGCGCGGAAGAAAGGTGGGCGCAGTTGAGTTTCATAATGGCTGGCAGCGGTTTCTAACTGGCGACCATAAAATTCTTTACGTGCTTCGCTAGGTTCGAAGACACCAGAAATACGTGAAAGATATTCTGCTGGTATACGTTCTTCATTTTCCGTTGCAATAAAAACAGGAATGCCATAGCCAGTAGCGTCTATTTCATCGAGTTTTCCACGTTCCACATCATTGACCGATAAAATAATGGCGGCAACGTCAATATAATTACTTTCGTCAATATTCACGCATGTACGATGAGTGGAAAAACAATCCGGGCAAGAACGACTAACGGCAATTTTTAATTCTGACATTTTGTTCATCTCTTTATTTCAGGTAATAGCAGGTCCTCAATTTCTCAAAGGAGAAATCGATCACGCCGGAAAAAAAGCAAAGCTCCACCGCTGATAAATAAATCAGTAGTTTGCTTTTTGCAGATGCAATAACCCAGACCAGCCCGGTAACTGGCTATACTCGTCATCCTTCAAGTTGCATATGCTGCGACTCGAATTATTTAGAGTTTAAAAGGGTTAGCAGTATATGAGCACCGAGGAATACAGGTATTAACCTGTAATGCTTAAAGTCAGGGAGACCTGTACGCTGGGGTGCCCTTTAGTCAGAAGACTAGCGGGCATTAAAGAAATGAAAGTCAAAACTATTACGATGGGCAAACTTCATGATATGGGTTGTCCGCCTTATATGAGGCATTAAGCGGTTATTATTTTCCATTTACCTTTACCTCTTGCTGTGTCAGTTGAAGGTAGAGTTATTCTATCCATGAAATGGCTATAATCTGTGAAGAAGATCAACAAAAAACGATCATACCCCAGATAATAAATCATTAATTATGAATAGCGCCATATTAGACGCTGTTTTGTTATTTAAATGTTGTAATTTTGTGTTTTATATTTGCGTTAAGAAATTAAACCTGCCAAATAATAATATTTGGTGCAGGTTTAATAATAAATTAATCACTATTTAAGCGAATTTATTGAATAACAATTCAAAGCATAAACCGATACCCAATACCGGTTTCAGTAATGAAATGGCGTGGGCGGGCGGGATCCTGTTCCAGTTTTTGTCGCAGATGTCCCATATAAATACGCAAATAGTGACTGTGTTCGACCGCGTTTGGCCCCCACACCTGGTTAAGGAGCTGGCGCTGGGTGAGTACTTTTCCGGCATTGTTGAGCAGCACCGCCAGCAGGCGGAACTCAATTGGTGTGAGATGCACCTCTTCCTCACCCCGGTGAATCACGCGGGCGGCTAAATCGACGGTAACATCGGAAAATTTCACCAGCGGATCGGGTGCGGTGGTGGCAGAGTGGCGGCGTAATGCGACGCGCAGACGGGCCTGCAATTCGCCAATGCCAAACGGCTTACTCAGATAATCATCCGCTCCGGCATCCAGCGCGGCGATTTTGTCGCTCTCTTCGCTGCGTGCGGAAAGCACAATCACCGGCACCGCACTCCACTGGCGCAGGTCGCGGATAAACTCAATCCCATCACCATCGGGCAGGCCGAGATCGAGAATAATCAAATCTGGCTTACGGGTAGCCGCTTCCAGCAAGCCGCGTTGCAGCGTTTCGGCCTCATAGACGCGCATCCCGTCGCCCTCCAGCGCCGTGCGCAGAAAGCGACGAATAGCCTGTTCATCTTCAACAATCAGAACGTTTGTCACATATCCTCATGAAATTCTTCAAGTTCAGGGGCAGTTTGCTGGGGAAGTGTAACACGAAAACAGGCACCACCTTCCGGTCGGTTGAACGCGGTAATAGTGCCCCCGTGTACATCCACTATCGCCCGACAAATTGCCAGTCCAAGCCCTACCCCCGGTACTGCCGACTCTTTATTCCCGCGAGCAAACTTATCAAATATCGTCTGCTCCTGGCCTGGCGGAAGACCGGGGCCGTTATCCCAGACATCCAGTTGTAGATTTTCGCCCTCAACGTGGGCATCGATACCAATTTCGGCCTGCGCACCCGCATATTTCACCGCGTTCTCCAGCAGATTAATCAGCACCCGTTCAAAGAGTGGCCCGTCAACGTGGATTAAGGTCAGCGGTTCTGGCAGAGAAAGATTGATGGGCGACGATAAACCCGGTTCCAGCATTTGCAGCGCGCTGCCGACCACTTCTTCCAGCGTTAACCACTCTTTCTTCAAATTAAAGCCGCCGGACTGAATTCGCGCCATATCCAGTAGATTATTCACCAGTCGGGTAGTGTTCAGCACGTGCTGACGGATCTCGCTGGCCTGGCGGGCGTGGGGCGATCCTTCGCTTGCCAGATCGAGCGTTAAGATTTCTGCCTGACCGAACAACACCGTGAGCGGAGTGCGTAAATCATGCGAAAGCGCCGCCAGCAGGGCGTTGCGGATCTGTTCACGTTCGCTTGCCATCCGCGCCTGTTCTTCGCTGGCGGTTAGCGTCAGCCGCTCAAGCGCATTGGCGACTAACAGCGTAAACGTCTCCAGCAGGCGCTGCTGCTCCGGAATCATCAACTGACGCAGATTCCCCGGTTCCACCACCACCAGTCCGTAGGTTTTCTCGCCGCTTTTTAACGGCAAAATTTGGTACGGTACACCGGGTAACGTGTCGGTGCCCGCACCCGCAGGCAGGCCTTTATCAAAACTCCACTGCGCGATGGCATCGTCCCACGGCGTCATTCCTTGCGGATGTGTTAACGGCTGCAATTTACCGTTGTCATCGGGCAACAACACCTGACTGCGGGCATGAAACGTGGAGGCAATAAATTGTTCGCTGGTGGCGGCGATGTCCTGCGGACTGCGGCCCACCGCCAGAGCTTTCGACATTTCATATAAGTGCCGTGTGCGTTGCTCGCGGTAACGGGCTACCCGCGCCTGATAACGCACACCCGCAGTAAGGTTCCCGATCACCAGCCCGACGGTTAACATCACCGCGAAGGTCAGCAGATATTGCACATCAGAGACGGCGAGCGTGCCGCGTGGGGCGATAAAAAAGAGATCGAAACTCACCACATTAATGACGGTAGCAACCACCGAAGGCCAGCGTCCATAAAATAGCGCCACCACCACCACGCCAAGCAGATACAGCATCACCAGGTTGGCGGCATCAAACGCCATCAGCCACTGCATGGCAATTAAGGTGATAACGGCACATAACGCGGCGGCAACCACGCATCCCTGAATCTGTACCCGCCACTTGTCTTTAAAAGAGCGGCTATCCGGCGCGTTGTTAATCGTGCGGGCGGGTGGTTCATCAAGCGCGACCAGCACCTGATCGAGATCGGGGGCGATGCGCGCCAGTCGGTCAGCAAACGTTTCCCGACGCCACCAGCGGCGCGAGGCTGGGCGACCGAGAATAATCTTGCCGAGATTATGTTCACGGGCATAACGCACTACCGCTTTCTCTTCCGCTGGATCAGAAAGTGTTGCCGTCTCCGCGCCCAGCTCCTGCGCCAGACGTAAGGCGCTGAGAATTGCCCGACGTTTTTTCTCCGGTAAGCGATGCAGGGCAGGGGTTTCAACATACACCGCGTGCCAGACGCTCCCCAGCCGTGACGCCAGCCGCGCCGCCGCACGGACCAGTTTTTCGCTGCCGGTGTTATGGCCGATGCATAAAAGGATCGCGTCGCGCGTGTGCCAGACTTTCTCTTCGCCAGGATGCCCCCGCCAGGCGCGCATTTGCTCATCAACGCGATCGGCAGTACGGCGCAGTGCCAGTTCGCGCAGGGCGATCAGATTGCCTTTGCGGAAAAAATGTTCAATGGCGCGCTCCGCCTGCCCGGCAATATAGACTTTGCCTTCTTTCAGCCGCTGGCGCAGATCGTCCGGGGGCAAGTCCACCAGCACCACGTCGTCGGCGGCATCGAAAAAAGGATCGGGCACGGTTTCCCGTACCTGAATTCCGGTGACGCCGCTGACCACATCATTCAGACTTTCCAGATGCTGAACGTTGACGGTAGTAAAAACATCAATGCCTGCTTCCAGCAGCTCTTCAATATCCTGCCAGCGTTTGGGATGACGAGAACCAGGCGCATTACTGTGCGCCAGTTCGTCCATTAAGATCAGCGCCGGACGGCGGGCGAGGGCGGCATCGAGATCAAACTCGCTGATATGCCGCCCACGGTACGCCAGGCGTTTTGGCGGCAGAACAGCCAGCTCTTCCAGCATGGCGGCGGTATCTTTCCGCCCGTGGGTTTCTACCACGCCAACCACAATATCCAGCCCTTGCGTCCGCAGTCGCTGTGCTTCTGCCAGCATCGCCCAGGTCTTCCCGACGCCTGCACAGGCACCGAAGAAAACTTTCAGCTTCCCCCGATGCGGCGCGGCAGTTTGTTCCAGCAGACGATCGGGGTCGGGACGTAAGGGTTCGTTATTCATCAAGTTTATCCAGCGCCAGATTGAGTTCAACAATGTTGACGACCGGCTGGCCGATATATTTCACCAGCGGTTGTTGGCTGTATTTTGCGATCAGTTGCGTGAGCTGTTCAACGCTGAGATTACGCGCTTTCGCCACGCGTGGGATTTGCCAGGCCGCCGCTTGCGGGGTGATATTATTGTCCAGCCCGCTTGCCGATGCCGTCACCAGTTCAACCGGAACGCTCGTGCTGGCATCCGGGTTAGCGGCCCGTAATGCAGCAACGCGTGCGGCTATTAGTTTATCCAGCTCAGGGTTACTGACTGCCAGATTGCTCCCGCCAGAAGCCTGTGGATTATAGGGCATTTCTGCCGTTGCCGACGGGCGACCATGAAAATAGCCGTTGCCGGTAAAATTCTGCCCGATTAATGCCGAGCCACGCACCGTATCACCTTCACGGATCAACGAACCGTTGGCCTGCCAGGGAAACCACCATTGCCCCAGCGCGGTGGTCAGCAGCGGGTAAACACCGCCAGTAATCAATAACAGAAAGATAAATGTCGATAATGCCGGACGTAATCCACTCATGGTAAACCTCACACCAGACCGCAAACGGTCAGCAGTAAATCAATGACTTTGATACCAATAAACGGCACCAGCAGCCCACCCAGACCGTAAATCCATAAGTTACGGCGCAACATGGCAGAAGCGGTAAGCGGTTTATAACTCACGCCTTTTAACGCCAGGGGAATCAAAAAGACGATAATCAAGGCGTTGAAAATGACCGCACTGAGAATGGCGGAGTCGGGCGAATGCAGGCGCATGATGTTCAGCGCATTTAACTGCGGATACGTTGCCGCGAACGCCGCCGGAATAATGGCGAAGTATTTCGCCACATCGTTGGCAATACTGAAGGTGGTCAGCGAGCCACGGGTCATCAGCATCTGTTTGCCAATATGCACCACCTCAATCAACTTGGTCGGGTTAGAGTCGAGATCCACCATATTGCCCGCTTCTTTCGCCGCCTGAGTACCGGAGTTCATCGCTACCGCGACATCTGCCTGCGCCAGCGCCGGAGCATCATTGGTGCCGTCGCCGGTCATCGCCACCAAACGGCCTTCCGCCTGATACTGACGAATCAATGCCAGCTTGGCCTCCGGTGTCGCTTCGGCGAGAAAATCATCGACGCCCGCTTCCGCAGCAATGGCGGCGGCAGTCAGACGGTTATCGCCGGTAATCATCACCGTTTTAATGCCCATTTTGCGCAGCTGGGCGAAGCGCTCTTTAATACCGCCTTTGACGATATCTTTCAGCGCAATAACGCCCAGCACACGAGAACCTTCCACCACCACCAGCGGCGTGGCTCCCTGACGCGCAACCTGATCGACTTTTTGATCAACATCGGCAGGGAAGTGACCGCCGTTAGCCTCAACATGGCGGCGAATGGCATCGACAGAACCTTTACGGATCATGCGGTTGTCGATGTTGATCCCGCTCATCCGGCTTTGCGCAGTAAACGGTACAAAGGTGGCATGGAGCGACTGCACATCGCGCTCGCGCAGGTTAAAACGCTGCTTGGCGAGGATCACAATACTGCGGCCTTCCGGCGTTTCATCAGCCAGCGAAGCCAGTTGTGCGGCGTCAGCCAGCGTTTTTTCATCCACGCCCTGCGCGGGGATAAACTCCGACGCCTGACGGTTACCGAGTGTGATGGTGCCGGTTTTATCCAGTAGCAGAACGTCAACGTCACCTGCCGCTTCAACTGCACGTCCGCTGGTGGCAATCACATTCGCGCCCAGCATCCGGCTCATCCCGGCGACGCCGATCGCTGACAACAGGCCGCCAATAGTGGTTGGGATCAGACAGACCAGCAGCGCCACCAGTACCGTTACGCTGACTGCATTACCGCCCCACGCGGAAAACGGCCACAGCGTGGCGGTTGCCAGTAAAAAGACGATAGTCAGGGCAATCAGCAGGATGGTCAGGGCAATCTCGTTCGGCGTTTTACGTCGCTGTGCGCCTTCCACCATCGCGATCATCCGATCCAGAAATGTCTCGCCGGGGTTAACGCTACACTCAATCACCAGCCAGTCAGAAAGAATACGCGTGCCGCCGGTGACGGAGGCAAAATCGCCGCCGGATTCACGGATCACCGGTGCCGATTCCCCGGTGATGGCGCTTTCATCGACCGATGCGCCGCCTTCAATGACTTCACCATCGCAGGGGATAATATCGCCAGCTTCTACCAGCACGATGTCACCTTTACGCAGTTGATCGGCAGGAACTTTGTCTGCCACAGCGCCATATTTCGGTTCGCGCAGCTTGCGAGCAAAAGCGGTTTTTTTCACCCCTTTCAGACTGTTGGCCTGCGCTTTACTGCGGCCTTCTGCCAGCGCCTCGGCGAAATTAGCGAACAGTACGGTGATCCACAGCCAACCGCTAATGGCCGCGCTAAACAGCGCATTGCCGGGCATCGCACCGCTTGCCATCGCGATGCTAATACAGGTGGTCAGCAGACTGCCGATCCAGACGATAAACATCACCGGATTGCGCCATTGCGCCTGCGGGTTTAATTTTTTCACCGCTTCTTTCAGCGCCTGAACGACAAGTGTTGGTTCGAATAGCGCCAGTTGTTTACGACTCATATTCAGTGCTCACTCAATATCATCAGGAGAGATATTCCGCCACCGGACCAAGCGCCAGGGCAGGGATAAAGGTCAGTGCGCCAACCAGCAACACGGTGCCGATTAACAGGCCAACAAACAGCGGGCCGTGCGTTGGCAGCGTGCCGGAGCTGGCGGCTTGGCTCTTTTTACTCACCAGCGAACCGGCAATTGCCATCACCGGGATAATCACCCCGAAGCGACCGACAAACATGCAGAACGCCAGTAAACAGTTCCAGAACGGAGAGTTGGCGCTTAATCCGGCAAAGGCGCTGCCGTTGTTGTTAGCGGCGGATGACACGGCGTACAGCACTTCGCTAAAACCATGCGGGCCAGGGTTGAGCATGGCGCTACGTCCGGCGTCGGTCATCATCGCCAACGCCGCGCCCATCAGCACCAGCGTCGGGGTAACCAGAATTGCCAGTGCAGTCAGTTTCATCTCGCGTACGTCGATTTTTTTACCCAGATATTCCGGTGTACGACCAATCATCAGCCCGGCAATAAACACCGCCAGCAGGACAAACAGCATCATGCCGTAAAGACCAGAACCGACACCGCCGAACACCACTTCACCAATTTGCATCAGCCACATCGGCACCATGCCACCGAGAGCGGTAAACGAATCATGCATCGCAATCACCGCGCCACAGGAAGCCGCCGTCGTCACGACCGCAAACAGGCTACTGACCAGCACGCCGAAACGGCTCTCTTTACCTTCCATATTGATGCTGCTGTCCGTGCCCAGTGCCAGCAGATGAGGATTACCCTGAACTTCTGCCCACATCACCACGCCTACGCAGATGACAAAAATCACTGACATCGCCCACAGCAACATGCGCCCCTGGCGGCGATCGCCCGTCACTTCACCAAAGGCAAAGCACAGCGCCGTTGGGATCAAGAAGATCGCCAGCATCTGCACGAAGTTGGTCAGTGCGGTTGGGTTTTCAAACGGATGCGACGAGTTGGCATTAAAGAAGCCACCGCCGTTAGTACCGAGCATCTTGATCGCTTCCTGAGAAGCTACAGGCCCCATGGGTAACAGCTGTTGCGCTCCTTCAACGGTATTCACAGCCTGATAAGGCAGAAAGTTTTGCAGCGCACCTTGTTGAATAAAAAACAGTGCAATCAACAACGCCACAGGGACTAGCACCCATAACGTGATGCGTAGCAGATCGACCCAGGCATTCCCGAGCGTGCTCATGCTCTGGCGGGTAAACGCACGGATGAGGGCAAAAATCACCGCAATCCCGCTGGCGGCAGAAAGAAAGTTTTGCACCGTTAAGCCCGCCATCTGGCTGAAATAGCTCAACGTGGTTTCACCGCTATAAGATTGCCAGTTGGTATTGGTGACAAAGCTGACGGCGGTATTCAGCGCCAGATCCCACGACAGCCCTGGCAACTGCTGTGGATTAAGCGGCAGATAGTGCTGACCGAGCAACATAAAAAACAGCACCGCCAGCCCCAGCATGTTCAGGCCGAGAATGGCACAAAGATATTGCTTCCAGTTCATCTCACGGTCAGAGACGCCAAGTGCGCGAAAAAGTACGCGCTCAACGCCCGTTGTACCGGGAAGAGGAATGTCATTAATCAGCCGCGCCAGCCCGCTGCCTAAAGGACGCGCCAGCACCATTAACACCAGTAAAAACGTGGCGATCAGTAAGAACCCTTGCGCAGCCATCAGAACGCCTCCGCATTGATCAGGGCATAAACCAGATAACCCAGTAATAAAAACACCAGCAATACGCCGGTTATCACGCCTGCACTCACAGTGCACCTCCAGTGGCCTAAAAGTGATACCGGAAGGGTAGAATTCTGGCTGCAAAGATTTCGCAAAAATCTGCGGGCGGGGTGTAAAAAAAGTATAAAAATGGCAAAAGCCATGATTTAACTAATGTTTAGTATTAATTTAACTTTTGTGTAACTTAATTACAGGATGAATGTAAATAAACCATCAATAAGCAAAAATAAGTGGTCGGATGAGTAGTAAAATTACACAAAAGGCGGTACTATTTTCATCAGATAAACAAATTCATTTTTCCGGTGCCATTCACCGGGTAGATACAAAAGGGGGAGAAAAGTATGGAACTCTACAGAGAATATCCTGCATGGCTTATCTTTTTACGCCGTACTTATGCGGTTGCAGCGGGCGTTCTGGCGCTGCCTTTCATGCTTTTCTGGAAAGACCGCGCCCGCTTTTACAGCTACCTGCATCGCGTCTGGTCGAAAACCAGCGATAAACCGGTGTGGATGGATCAGGCCGAAAAGGCAACTGGTGATTTTTATTGATTGCTGAGTTTTGAATACATTGAAAACCGCCAGCGGAAACGCTGGCGGTTTTTTGTATCAGGAAGATGTTCAGAGGAATATTTAGACATCGTTATACCAATCGAAACATATATTCATGAAATATATATAAATATTTTCCTAATTGTTCTTATCTGACAGATATCTCACTTAAGGCTTTCTTATAAATCTGTAGGGTTTCGCCTGTCAGCAGACAAATAACCCGATAAAACAAGGATGAGCAGATGAGCGGAAAACCGGCGGCGCGTCAGGGCGACATGACGCAGTATGGCGGTAGCATTGTCCAGGGTTCAGCCGGGGTACGCATCGGTGCCCCCACCGGCGTGGCCTGTTCGGTGTGCCCCGGCGGGGTGACGTCCGGCCATCCGGTCAATCCGCTGCTCGG
>NZ_JAVUPQ010000092.1:0-12536 GCF_032029835.1 Escherichia sp. AM3
CTGATAGAAACAGAAGCCACTGGAGCACCTCAAAAACACCATCATACACTAAATCAGTAAGTTGGCAGCATCACCCTCCTGGCGTGGTGGTAATTCCAGGAATTGGCGGAACCACGGTTTGTGCACCGGTATTAATAAAAATTTTCTCGCCATGAATTTCCAGATTTCCCTCAGGCCGATGAACACGCAGGCTATGATTATTGATAAACTCCGCCTGGCCGTCGATCACGTCGATATTGGGCATATCCGCAAGATTATGAAAATTCTTATTACGTAAAAAATTAACCACTTCATTTTTACGCTGTATGGCACGGACAAAATCTGTGTGCTGCTGTGCGTCATGAACCAATGTTTTGGTTGGGATGCAGCCGATATTAATACAGGTCCCGCCATACATTGCATTTGATTGTTCGATGAGAGCCACTCGCCAACCTGCTTTTGCCAGCGTGACGGCTAATGTTTTTCCAGCCTTGCCAAAACCAATAATCACTGCCTGATATTTATTCATGATGATTTCCTGTCGAAACGCGTTCATTTGACATCATGACTATAGACGCAAAAGAGCAAATAACATTTCTTCACAACGCTTGATATTTTGTCTTATCGTCTGATATTTTCTTTTTCTTAATCAGAATCACAAAACAAAAATCATGATTAACTATTTGATGGCATTAGATTAGTTATTTACTAAGATTGTTGGTGTTTGTAATCAAAAACCACTCAGGAGTCTGATATGGATGCCCTTAGCCGTTTGTTGATGCTTAACGCTCCACAAGGAACGATCGATAAGAATTGCGTGTTAGGAAGTGACTGGCAGCTTCCACATGGTGCCGGGGAATTATCGGTTATTCGTTGGCATGCGTTAACGCAAGGAGCGGCGAAGCTGGAAATGCCGACGGGGGAGATTTTTACATTACGCCCGGGAAATGTGGTCCTGCTACCACAAAATTCAGCTCATCGCCTGAGTCATGTCGATAATGAATCGACCTGTATTGTCTGCGGCACTCTTCGGTTGCAACATTCGGCGCGTTATTTTTTAACGTCTTTGCCGGAAACGCTGTTTTTAGTACCGGTTAACCACAGCGTGGAATATAACTGGCTGAGGGAGGCGATCCCGTTTTTACAACAGGAATCCAGATCGGCAATGCCGGGAGTGGATGCACTGTGTAGCCAGATCTGCGCTACATTCTTTACCCTCGCGGTGCGTGAGTGGATTGCACAGGTTAATACTGAGAAAAACATTCTCAGTTTGCTTCTGCATCCACGTCTTGGTGCGGTAATACAGCAAATGCTGGAAATGCCAGGACACGCCTGGACCGTCGAATCGCTGGCCAGCATCGCTCACATGTCCCGGGCAAGTTTTGCCCAGCTTTTCCGTGATGTTTCCGGAACCACGCCGCTGGCTGTATTAACAAAGTTGCGTCTACAAATAGCGGCCCAGATGTTTTCCCGGGAAACGCTCCCTGTTGTGGTGATCGCTGAGTCAGTAGGCTATGCCAGTGAATCATCTTTTCACAAGGCGTTTGTCCGCGAGTTTGGTTGTACCCCGGGAGAATATCGGGAAAGGGTCAGACAGCTTGCACCCTGAATAAAACCGCCAGAAATCAGGGCAAAGATAATCCGCATTCCGGGAGTTGTGAGCCTTTCAACTATTTCTATTTCCAACGGTGGTTTGGGCTTTATATATTTTTTCTGATGGACTCTAGCTCAGTTTTTAAATAAAAATGCAAACTAAATTGCTTCAATTAGATAAAATGCCGACTATTACTCGATATGTGATTATTGTCGGTGATTTTTTTGTACACCATCAGTGTATATCTTAATAACCCCTGAATAAGTAGCTCTGAATAGGTATAAGGGATGTAGCCATTTTTAAATGGATTTCTTATGCCAAAAATGATCGTCGATTTCCCCATAAAATGTGAGCGATGCCGAAAGAAATAAAATTAGTTATTGCATTTGACGTTTGGATGAAAGATTATCATTTGTCATACAAATGAGGGGTGGTATGTTGCTAGCCAATTAAAAAAGAACGCCATATTTATTGATGATTGATCCCCCGGTGGGGGGGAAACATCGGGCATAAATGGGCATGAAGTAATGGAGTATTAGTTGTGAATGTCAATTTCTTTGTCACCTGTATTGGTGACGCCCTGAAATCAAGAATGGCACGAGACTCCGTGCTGCTACTGGAAAAACTCGGCTGTCGCGTAAATTTCCCGGAGAAACAGGGATGCTGCGGTCAGCCTGCGATCAATAGCGGTTATATCAAAGAAGCGATTCCAGGGATGAAAAATCTGATCGCCGCGCTGGAGGATAACGATGATCCCATTATTTCACCGGCTGGCTCCTGCACCTATGCCGTAAAAAGTTACCCGATGTATCTGGCGGATGAACCTGAATGGGCATCACGTGCCGCAAAGGTTGCCGCGCGTATGCAGGATCTCACCTCTTTTATTGTTAATAAATTAGGGGTAGTCGATGTAGGTGCCAGTTTGCAAGGGAGAGCGGTGTATCACCCATCTTGTAGCCTGGCCCGTAAGCTGGGAGTGAAGGACGAGCCACTTACGCTGCTGAAAAATGTGCGTGGACTGGAGCTGTTGACCTTTGCTGAACAGGATACCTGCTGCGGATTTGGCGGCACGTTCTCGGTCAAAATGGCCGAAATATCCGGCGAGATGGTGAAAGAAAAGGTTGCGCACCTGATGGAAGTCCGCCCTGAGTATTTAATTGGTGCTGACGTGAGTTGCCTGCTAAACATCAGTGGGCGATTACAACGGGAAGGGCAGAAAGTCAAAGTGATGCATATTGCTGAAGTGTTGATGAGCCGCTGAGGATATAAAGATGTCGATCAAAACCAGTAATACAGATTTTAAGACACGCATCCGTCAGCAAATTGAAGATCCGATCATGCGCAAAGCGGTGGCAAACGCGCAGCAGCGTATTGGGGCAAATCGGCAAAAAATGGTCGATGAATTGGGGCACTGGGAGGAGTGGCGCGATCGGGCCGCCCAGATACGTGATCATGTTCTGAGTAATCTCGACGCTTATCTGTACCAGCTCTCAGAAAAAGTGACGCAAAACGGCGGTCACGTCTATTTTGCAAGAACCAAAGAAGACGCTACCCGCTACATTTTACAGGTTGCCCAACGCAAAAATGCCCGGAAGGTGGTGAAATCTAAATCGATGGTGACCGAAGAGATTGGTGTCAATCATGTGTTGCAGGATGCTGGCATTCAGGTGATTGAAACCGATCTGGGTGAATATATTCTCCAGCTGGATCAAGATCCGCCATCTCATGTTGTGGTCCCGGCAATTCATAAAGATCGCCATCAGATCCGTCGAGTGCTACACGAACGTCTGGGCTATGAGGGGCCGGAAACGCCTGAAGCGATGACCTTATTCATCCGGCAAAAAATCCGCGAAGATTTCCTCAGTGCTGAAATAGGTATTACCGGCTGTAATTTCGCGGTGGCAGAGACCGGTTCGGTATGCCTGGTGACCAATGAAGGTAATGCGCGAATGTGTACCACGCTGCCTAAAACGCATATTGCAGTGATGGGAATGGAGCGTATTGCCCCCACGTTTGCCGAGGTAGATGTATTGATCACCATGCTGGCGCGCAGTGCCGTTGGTGCACGTTTGACGGGATACAACACCTGGCTGACAGGACCGCGCGAAGCTGGGCACGTTGATGGTCCTGAAGAGTTTCATCTGGTTATTGTCGATAACGGGCGTTCTGAGGTGCTGGCCTCTGAATTTCGGGATGTGCTGCGCTGTATTCGCTGCGGGGCTTGTATGAATACTTGTCCGGCATATCGCCATATTGGCGGTCATGGATATGGCTCTATTTATCCAGGGCCAATTGGTGCGGTGATTTCTCCGCTACTTGGCGGCTATAAAGATTTTAAAGATTTACCCTACGCCTGCTCTTTATGCACAGCTTGTGACAACGTGTGTCCGGTGCGTATTCCGCTGTCAAAACTGATTTTGCGTCATCGTCGGGTGATGGCTGAAAAAGGGATCACCGCAAAAGCAGAGCAACGGGCGATAAAAATGTTCGCTTATGCCAATAGTCATCCAGGATTGTGGAAAGTCGGGATGATGGCCGGTGCTCATGCGGCAAGCTGGTTTATCAATGGCGGCAAAACACCACTCAAATTTGGCGCGATTAGCGACTGGATGGAAGCACGCGATCTTCCTGAAGCTGACGGAGAGAGTTTCCGTAGTTGGTTTAAGAAACATCAGGCGCAGGAGAAAAAGAATGGATAATCGAGGCGAATTTTTGAATAACGTTGCTCAGGCACTGGGTCGCCCGCTGCGACTTGAACCGCAAGCAGAAGATGCGCCGCTTAACAACTATGCTAACGAGCGGCTTACCCAACTTAACCAACAGCAGCGCTGTGACGCGTTTATTCAGTTTGCCAGCGATGTTATGTTGACGCGCTGTGAGCTGACCAGCGAGGCGAAGGCGGCAGAAGCTGCAATACGTCTGTGTAAAGAGCTGGGAGATCAGTCGGTCGTGATTAGCGGTGACACGAGGCTGGAGGAATTGGGGATTAGCGAACGTTTGCAGCAGGAATGCAATGCCGTTGTTTGGGATCCGGCGAAAGGTGCCGAGAATATCTCGCAGGCAGAGCAGGCTAAAGTGGGTGTTGTGTATGCTGAATATGGTTTAACCGAATCGGGAGGCGTGGTTCTTTTTTCCGCCGCCGAGCGCGGGCGTTCATTGAGCCTGCTCCCGGAATATTCTCTTTTTATCCTGCGTAAAAGCACTATCCTGCCGCGTGTAGCGCAACTCGCAGAAAAATTGCATCAGAAAGCGCAGGCCGGTGAACGAATGCCTTCCTGCATTAACATCATTAGCGGCCCCAGTTCAACGGCGGATATTGAGCTTATCAAAGTCGTCGGAGTTCATGGCCCGGTGAAAGCGGTGTATCTGATTATTGAGGATTGTTGAGAGAGATATGAAGTCTGGACATAAACCTGAAGAAGGCATACGAGGTTGAAAATAGCGTTTAGGACAACCTGACTTAACCCCGTTCCGTCATGGTTATGCTGCTCTTCTGTAAATATCCTGGTATTACCAATGCCAGGATATTTACAGTGAAAAAGACAGGCATCCATTCCTGAAAACGGGTTCCCTTCCCGGTCATTGTCACTTCAGCTTTATACAGGCACTCTCTATCAGAATGTTGTTTATTACTGCCCAGAGTTTTGTTGGTATTCATCTACCATTTTTTTGACAAGGCAAAACATTACAGAAATTACAATGCTTAGAAAAAATCCCAGAGCCAGGCAAATGGCAGCAGGGTATTTATTTTTTATTTCTGGTGAGCTTATAGTTACACAGCCATCACCGTTCGGATACAATGACCAGTTCCTGGTCAGGTATATCATTTTTGTATAAAGCTCACTGTTAATTGCTGAAGGCGTTTGTATCTCATCGAGAACTTGCCTGCCATTATGATATTCTGACGCATACCATTTGATAATAGAGGCCTGCACGCGAGATATTTCCTCTTCAGCAGTTGGTAAAGCTCTCTTATCTCCTGACCATTCCAGCCTTATTTCTCTGTTCTTGACATCTGGGCTGGTGTGAAAAAATGTAGTAATTCGCTGAATAACATCTTCAGTCATTGTAGTCTGACAGGCAAAATTATTATTGCTATCACAGCTAACAAGTATACCTGGCGTTGTCTGGTTTATTTTTAGGCTGTAAATCACTTTTATATTGTCTTTATTGATATACAGAAACAACAGCACCATAGCCATACATATAGCCATAATAAAAAGGATAACACGAATCTTTTTCTTCAGATAAAATAAAATCTCAATCAGATCGATATCCTGTTTGATTTGTTCACGCATAATATATCCAGAGAATAAAATCTGTCGCAGATAAGGTTGTATTAATAGTCTGTATCAGGAATGTTCGGGTTAAATATCAGCAAAAAGCCCGCATCATGAATACTGGATATGAAGCATGAGAGTTACCTCAGTGTTTATATAAGGATTCGGTCCCCCTCTCTGGAACGGTAACTCTCAATCTGATCGGTTCCTGCGTTAGTTCACATCACGACTCATTTTTTCGCTCTCACCGGCATCCCATTTGCCACAAAATATCCCGCCGTGCTCCTCGGCAGCGCTTCCTGTCCACGAATCATATCCGCTATTTTCTCGCCAATCATAATTGTCGTGGCGTTCAAATTCCCGGTGATAATCTGCGGCATAATCGACGCATCCACCACACGCAGGCCTTCTAACCCGTGTACGCGGCCTTCGCCGTCAACCACGGACATCTCGTCGTAACCCATTTTGCAGGTACCGCACGGATGGAAGGCGGTTTCGGCGTGGTTACGCACGAACTCATCGAGCTGTTCATCCGTCTGGCATTCGACACCGGGGCTGATTTCGCGGCCACGATACTGATCCAGCGCGGGTTGATGCATGATCTCGCGGGTGATGCGAATTGCGTCGCGGAACTCCTGCCAGTCCTGCTCGTGCGACATGTAGTTAAACAGAATCGCCGGATGCTGGTGCGGGTCGCGGGATTTAATCCGCACATGCCCACGGCTTGGCGAGCGCATTGAGCCGACGTGGCACTGGAAACCGTGCTCTTTCACTGCATTCGAGCCGTTATAGTTAATCGCTACTGGCAGGAAATGGTACTGAATATTCGGCCACGCAAATTCCTCACGGCTGCGAATAAATCCACCTGCTTCAAAGTGGTTGCTGGCACCAACGCCAGTGCCGCCAAACAGCCACTCCGCACCGATTTTCGGCTGGTTCCACCACTGCAGGGCAGGGTAGAGGGAAACCGGTTCTTTGCACTCATATTGCAGATACATCTCCAGATGATCCTGAAGATTTTCGCCGACGCCGGGTAATTCATGCACCAGCGGAATATCAAACTCCGCCAGCAGTTCAGCGTTGCCGACGCCGGAGCGTTGCAGGATCTGCGGTGAGGCAATCGCGCCTGCACATAACAGCACTTCTTTGTTGGCCGTTGCGCGGGTTGGGATGGTGCTGTCGCCTTCCAGCCATTCGACGCCCACCGCGCGTTTGCCGTCAAAAATGATGTGATCGGTCATAGCGTGAGTACGAATGGTCAGGTTAGGACGCGATTTGGCCTGATCGAGATAGCCACGCGCGGTGCTGGCGCGACGGCCCTGCGGCGTGACGGTGCGATCCATCGGACCAAAACCTTCCTGCTGATAACCGTTGAGATCGTCCGTGCGCGGGTAGCCCGCCTGCACGCCCGCTTCAATCATCGCTTCAAACAGCGGATTGACGCCGGGTTTGGAGGTAGTGACGCTCACCGGGCCATCACCGCCGTGATAGTCGTTTTCACCCATATCGCGAGTCTCGGCCTTGCGGTAGTAGGGCAGGCAGTCGAGGTAGCTCCAGTTCTCCAGACCGGGTTCTTGCGCCCAGTTATCGAGATCCAGCGCATTGCCACGGATGTAGCACATGCCGTTGATCAGCGACGATCCACCCAGACCTTTACCGCGTCCGCACTCCATGCGGCGGTTATTCATAAACGGTTCAGGTTCCGTTTCATAGGCCCAGTTGTAGCGTTTACCCTGTAGCGGGAATGCCAGGGCAGCGGGCATCTGGGTGCGGAAGTCAAAGCGATAGTCCGGGCCGCCCGCTTCAAGCAGCAGCACGGAGGTATTCGGATCTTCAGTCAGACGGGTAGCGAGAACGTTGCCGGCTGAGCCGGCACCAATAATGATGTAGTCAAATTGCAAATAAACCTCCTGGTTAGAATATGGACTGGAATTTAGCCATCTCAACCTGGATGGACTTCACCTGGGTGTAACTCTGGAGCGTCATCACGCCGTTCTCGCGACCAATGCCGGAGTGTTTGTAGCCGCCAACGGGCATCTCTGCCGGGGATTCGCCCCAGGTGTTGATCCAGCAAATACCCGCTTCCAGCTGATGAATGACGCGATGCGCGCGGTTCAGGTCCGCTGTCACGATGCCCGCCGCCAGGCCGTAGTCGGTATCGTTAGCGCGGCGAATGACTTCGTCTTCCGACTCGTAGGTCAGAATGGACATCACTGGCCCGAAGATCTCTTCACGCACGATGGTCATATCGTCGCTGCAATCGGTGAACACTGTCGGTGCAACCCATGCGCCGTTATCGAAGCCATCGCCTTTCAGTACATCGCCGCCGCACAGTACGCGCGCGCCTTCCTCTTTGCCTTTGGCGATATAGCGCAGCACGTTATCGCGATGCGGGAAGCTGACCAGCGGGCCGAAGTTAGTTTGCGGATCGAAAACGTCGCCCGCGCGAATGCGCTCAACGCGCGCCAGAATTTTCTGCTCAAATGCGGCTTTGCATTTCGCCGGAACGAAGACGCGGGTGCCATTGGTACACACCTGACCGGAGCTGAAGAAGTTTGCCATCATGGCGATATCGGCGGCGAGATCGAGATCCGCATCATCGAAAACGATCAGCGGTGATTTACCGCCCAGTTCCATGGTCACTTCTTTCAGGGAAGAGGCCGCCGAGTTAGCCATCACTTTTTTGCCGCTGGCGACACCGCCGGTAAATGACACTTTGGCAATGCCCGGATGCTCGGTCAGATATTGCCCGGTCTCCGCGCCCACGCCCGGCAACACGTTAAATACGCCGTTCGGCAGGCCCGCTTCGCTGTAAATTTCAGCCAGATTTAACGCGGTAAGCGGGGTAACTTCGCTCGGTTTGAAAATCATTGCGTTGCCTGCCGCCAGCGCCGGGGCGGATTTCCACAGGGCAATCTGGATCGGGTAGTTCCATGCGCCAATCCCTGCCACTACGCCCAGCGGTTCGCGGCGGGTATACACAAAGGACGTTTCACGCAACGGGATCTGGCTGCCTTCCAGCGCCGGGATCAGCCCGGCGTAGTACTCCAGCACGTCCGCACCGGTAACGATATCGACGGTTGAGGTTTCCGAATATGCTTTTCCGGTGTCGAGGGTTTCCAGTTTTGCGAGTTCGTCATTGCGTTCACGCAGAATATCAACGGCCCGACGCAGAATACGCGAGCGCTCCATGGCGGTCATCGACGCCCAGATTTTTTGCCCCTGCTGGGCGCTTTTCACGGCGCGATCGACATCCTCGCGCCCGGCGGCCTGCACGGTCGCCAGCACGTTACCGTTGGCCGGGTTAATGGTCTCGAAGGTGCGACCGCTGGTGGCGGAGGTATAACCACCATGTATATAAAGCTGCTGTTCTGCCATTCGGGACATCACGTCTCCTCGGTTAATCGGTGGGTAGATGCTGAGTGATAAAGTGGCGGGTCAGGGAATTAGCGCGGGTTTTATCCAGCGGTTTGCCGCTCAGAGCCGCGCGCAGCCATAATCCATCAATCAGCGCGGCCAGGCCGTAGCCCGCTTCCTGTGCCTGTTCGCGCGGCAATTCGCGACGAAACTCGCTCACCAGATTCGACAGCAAGCGGCGGCTGCTGACCTGCTGTAAACGATAGAGCATCGGCTGATGCATACTGCTGGCCCAGAACGCCAGCCAGGCTTTCATCGCCGCACTGCTCACCTGCGTTTCATCGAAGTTTCCGCCAACAATCGCCTGTAATCGCTGCTCTGCACTGCCCTGCGGAAGTGCATGTAATCGATTCAAAACCGCGTCACGCAGCTGACTGGTGATATCGCGCATGGTTGCTTCCAGCAGACCATTTTTGTCCCTGAAATAGTGGCTGATGATCCCCGTAGAAACGCCTGCACGGCGGGCGATCTGCGCGATCGTTGCATCGTGCATGCCCACTTCATTTATTGCTTCCAGTGTGGCGTCGATCAGTTGTCTGCGCCGGATCGACTGCATCCCCAATTTGGGCATTTTCGCCACTCCATTCATCAGCGGTGTTTATCTATTAAAGCGGTTATTGATTGGACGTTCAATATAAAATGTGTCTTAATTGTTACGAATTTGATTTTAAATAGTAACAATAACAGTGGGGATACTGGATGACAGACCTTTCACACAGCAGGGAAAAGGACAAAATCAATCCGGTGGTGTTTTACACCTCCGCCGGACTGATTTTGTTGTTTTCCCTGACAACGATCCTGTTTCGCGACTTCTCGGCCCTGTGGATTGGCCGCACGCTGGACTGGGTTTCTAAAACCTTCGGTTGGTACTATCTGCTGGCGGCAACGCTCTATATTGTCTTTGTGGTCTGTATCGCTTGTTCGCGTTTTGGTTCGGTGAAGCTCGGGCCAGAACAATCCAAACCGGAATTCAGCCTGCTGAGTTGGGCGGCGATGCTGTTTGCTGCCGGGATCGGTATCGACCTGATGTTCTTCTCCGTAGCCGAACCGGTAACGCAGTATATGCAGCCGCCGGAAGGCGCGGGACAGACGATTGAGGCCGCGCGTCAGGCGATGGTCTGGACGCTGTTTCACTACGGCTTAACCGGCTGGTCGATGTATGCGCTGATGGGCATGGCGCTCGGATACTTTAGCTATCGTTATAATTTGCCGCTCACCATCCGCTCGGCGCTGTACCCGATCTTCGGTAAACGGATTAACGGGCCGATAGGTCACTCAGTGGATATTGCAGCGGTGATCGGCACTATCTTCGGTATTGCCACTACGCTCGGTATCGGTGTGGTGCAGCTTAACTATGGCTTGAGCGTACTGTTTGATATTCCCGATTCGATGGCGGCGAAAGCGGCACTGATCGCCTTGTCGGTGATAATCGCCACGATCTCTGTCACCTCCGGTGTCGATAAGGGCATTCGCGTGTTATCGGAGCTTAATGTCGCGCTGGCGCTGGGATTGATCCTGTTCGTATTGTTTATGGGCGACACTTCGTTCCTGCTTAATGCACTGGTGCTGAATGTTGGCGACTATGTGAATCGCTTTATGGGCATGACGCTCAACAGTTTTGCCTTCGACCGTCCGGTTGAGTGGATGAATAACTGGACGCTCTTCTTCTGGGCATGGTGGGTGGCATGGTCGCCGTTTGTCGGCTTGTTCCTGGCGCGTATCTCGCGTGGGCGTACCATTCGCCAGTTCGTGCTGGGCACGTTGATTATTCCGTTTACCTTCACGCTGTTATGGCTCTCGGTGTTCGGCAATAGCGCGCTGTATGAAATCATCCACGGCGGCGCGGCATTTGCCGAGGAAGCGATGGTCCATCCGGAGCGCGGCTTCTACAGCCTGCTGGCGCAGTATCCGGCGTTTACCTTTAGCGCCTCCGTCGCCACCATTACTGGCCTGCTGTTTTATGTGACCTCGGCGGACTCCGGGGCGCTGGTGCTGGGGAATTTCACCTCGCAGCTTAAAGATATCAACAGCGACGCCCCCGGCTGGCTGCGCGTCTTCTGGTCGGTGGCGATTGGCCTGCTGACGCTCGGCATGCTGATGACTAACGGGATATCCGCGCTGCAAAACACCACGGTGATTATGGGGCTGCCGTTCAGCTTTGTGATCTTCTTCGTGATGGCGGGGTTGTATAAATCTCTGAAGGTAGAAGATTACCGCCGTGAAAGTGCCAACCGCGATACCGCACCGCGACCGCTGGGGCTTCAGGATCGCCTGAGCTGGAAAAAACGTCTCTCGCGCCTGATGAATTATCCGGGCACGCGTTACACTAAACAGATGATGGAGACGGTCTGTTACCCGGCAATGGAAGAAGTGGCGCAGGAGTTGCGGTTGCGCGGCGCGTACGTGGAGCTAAAAAGCCTGCCACCGGAAGAGGGACAGCAGTTGGGTCATCTGGATTTGTTGGTGCATATGGGCGAAGAGCAAAACTTTGTCTATCAGATTTGGCCGCAGCAATATTCGGTGCCGGGCTTTACCTACCGCGCACGCAGCGGTAAATCGACCTACTACCGGCTGGAAACCTTCCTGTTAGAAGGCAGCCAGGGCAACGACCTGATGGACTACAGCAAAGAGCAGGTGATCACCGATATTCTTGACCAGTACGAGCGGCACCTTAACTTTATTCATCTCCATCGTGAAGCGCCGGGCCATAGCGTGATGTTCCCGGACGCGTGATTGTTATTGCATAAAACCGCGCCATGTCTGCATATGGCGCTGTTTCTCCTACCTCTTGATACGTTATATCTATACGGTTAAGCCCTTAGTATCTATTGATGATTACCAGACAACAGATAATAAAAAAGAAAAGAACTATTGCAGCCCAAAACCTACATTTGGGCTGTTGCGAATGTTCAATAAGTTTAGTCTTATTTAATGTAAATATTGCTGATCATTTGAAATGACGCATTATTCATGAGAAATGTGTATCGTAAATCAACTGAAATTAACGCAATCATTTGTTATTTAAGGTTTAATTATCTGTGTGTGATATTTTATTGAATGTTTTAAATATTGTTTTTATTGGCATTGCTATAATATTGGTTATCATTTGCTGAATGGATTCAGTCTTAATGAGTGGGTTTTTAAGGGACAGGCATAGAGTAATGATACGTATGCATAACCAACATCTTTATGATCTTACCCAGCAATAGTGGACACGCGGCTAAGTGAGTAAACTCTCAGTCAGAGGTGACTCACATGACAAAAAC
>NZ_JAVUPQ010000093.1:0-12380 GCF_032029835.1 Escherichia sp. AM3
ATAGAAACAGAAGCCACTGGAGCACCTCAAAAACACCATCATACACTAAATCAGTAAGTTGGCAGCATCACCGGCGAGCCGATGAAAATAGGTTATTTACCAGATTCCTTTGGCATGTCCGGGCAACTGCCGCATATCTACAATGGATTTGGCATTACCCGCACCATGTTCTGGCGCGGATGTTCGGAGCGCCACGGTACTGATAAAACCGAGTTTTTGTGGCAAAGCAGTGACGGTAGCGAAGTGACGGCGCAGGTGCTGCCGCTGGGCTACGCCATCGGTAAGTACTTACCTGCCGACGAAAACGGATTACGTAAACGCCTCGACAGTTATTTTGACGTGCTGGAAAAAGCGTCTGTAACCAAAGAGATTTTGCTGCCGAATGGGCATGACCAGATGCCATTGCAGCAAAATATCTTCGAAGTGATGGATAAGCTACGTGAGATCTACCCTCAACGTAAGTTTGTGATGAGCCGCTTTGAAGAGGTATTTGAGAAGATCGAAGCGCAGCGAGATAATCTGGCAACCCTGAAAGGGGAATTTATTGATGGCAAATATATGCGCGTGCATCGCACCATCGGTTCTACGCGTATGGATATCAAAATTGCCCACGCGCGTATTGAAAATAAGATTGTTAATCTGCTGGAACCGCTGGCAACGCTGGCCTGGACGTTGGGTTTTGAATACCACCACGGCTTGCTGGAGAAAATGTGGAAAGAGATCTTAAAAAATCATGCCCACGACAGTATCGGTTGTTGTTGCAGTGACAAAGTTCATCGCGAAATTGTCGCCCGCTTCGAACTGGCTGAAGACATGGCGGATAATCTGCTGCGTTTCTACATGCGCAAAATTGCCGATAACATGCCACAGAGTGATGCCGACAAACTCGTGCTGTTTAACCTGATGCCCTGGCCGCGGGAAGAAGTTATTAACACCACTGTGCGGCTGCGCGCCAGCCAGTTTAATCTACGAGACGATCGCGGTCAGCCTGTACCGTATTTTATTCGCCATGCCCGTGAGATCGATCCTGGTCTAATCGATCGGCAAATTGTTCATTATGGCAATTATGATCCCTTTATGGAGTTTGATATTCAGATCAACCAGATTGTCCCTTCTATGGGCTATCGCACGCTTTATATTGAAGCGAATCAGCCTGGCAACGTGATTGCGGCAAAAAGTGACGCTGAAGGGATACTGGAAAATGCTTTCTGGCAAATTGCGCTCAATGAGGATGGTTCTCTGCAACTGGTAGATAAAGACAGCGGTGTGCGCTATGACCGGGTATTGCAAATTGAAGAAAGCTCTGATGATGGTGATGAATATGACTATTCACCCGCAAAAGAAGAGTGGGTAATTACCGCAGCGAACGCGAAACCGCAATGCGATATTATTCATGAAGCCTGGCAGAGCAGGGCTGTTATCCGCTATGACATGGCAGTGCCGCTCAATTTGTCAGAACGCAGCGCCCGGCAATCCACTGGCAGAGTAGGGGGGGTGTTGGTTGTCACTCTTAGTCATAACAGCAGGCGTATTGATGTGGATATCAACCTTGATAACCAGGCTGACGATCATCGCCTTCGTGTCCTGGTCCCTACACCTTTTAACACCGACAGTGTTCTGGCAGATACGCAGTTTGGTTCGCTAACGCGCCCCGTGAACGACAGTGCAATGAACAACTGGCAGCAAGAAGGCTGGAAAGAAGCGCCGGTTCCGGTATGGAATATGCTCAACTATGTTGCCTTACAGGAAGGGCGTAACGGCATGGCTGTCTTTAGCGAAGGGTTACGTGAATTTGAAGTCATCGGTGAAGAGAAGAAAACCTTTGCCATTACGTTGCTGCGTGGCGTGGGCTTACTGGGCAAAGAAGATCTGCTTTTAAGGCCTGGGCGGCCTTCGGGAATTAAAATGCCAGTCCCGGACTCACAACTACGTGGTCTGCTTTCTTGTCGCCTAAGTTTATTGAGTTATACCGGTACGCCAACCGCCGCTGGTGTAGCTCAGCAGGCGCGAGCATGGCTGACTCCAGTACAGTGTTACAACAAAATCCCATGGGATGCGATGAAGCTCAACAAAGCCGGATTCAACGTGCCGGAAAGTTATAGTTTGTTGAAAATGCCCCCAGTGGGATGCCTGATAAGCGCACTTAAGAAAGCTGAAGACCGACAAGAAGTGATTTTACGGCTGTTTAATCCGGCTGAATCAGCAACCTGTGATGCGACTGTTGCTTTCAGTCGCGAGGTGATTTCTTGCTCAGAAACGATGATGGATGAACACATTACCACCGAGGAAAATCAAGGTTCAAATCTATCGGGGCCTTTTTTACCCGGCCAGTCACGGACGTTCAGTTACCGGCTTGCCTGAATAGCAATCAAACCGAAGCCACATATGCGCGGCCAGATTGTTGACAAAGGGCGCTTTGTTCATGCCGGATACGGCATGAACGCTTTATTCGGTCTACAAAAGCAGGCAAATTCAATATATTGCAGAGATGATGTAGACACTGGCAAGCGTAGCGCATCAGGTAATTTTGCGTTTATCTTCACTCTCAAGCCACGTATATGTGGCTTTATTTTTAACAAAATAATAACCCTGGGTGAGTTAATTATAATATAATTATAAGTTAATTAAATGTTAATATTGGCGGGGTGGATTTATGCCTTTATTAGTAATCCTGAAACTCTGCGTCGTATTAGCCAGTGACCAAAAAAAGAATTAAGGTCAACCGTGCTGTTTTTGCTTCGTCTCTTTTTATCTTTAATTGCCAACCGAAACTAATTTCAGCCTTATAACTCACACATTTTAAACATAAATGTCACTAAAGTTACCTTATTGAAACATGATTAACATAATTTGTAGGAATTGATATTTATCAATGTATAAGTCTTGGAAATGGGCATCAAAAAGAGATAAATTGTTCTCGATCAAATTGGCTGAAAGGCGGTAATTTAGCTATAAATTGATCACCGTCGAAAAATGCAAATTTGCTTCAACAAAAACCTGTTTATTGTAAGGATTTTGCGGCGTAATATATACGTGGGATCAATTTGAGTTTTTATTAACATGTTTGCAACCTTTCTTTACGCCGTTTTTGTGTGCATTCACATGGTATGATGAAAGTGTTCAAACAAATTTCTATTGGGGCATGCGTGTGACCCTTTCTAACGGGGTTCACTCTCGGAGTCTTCATGCGATGAGCAAGGAGTCATGATGTTAGATATAGTCGAACTGTCGCGCTTACAGTTTGCCTTGACCGCGATGTACCACTTCCTTTTTGTGCCACTGACGCTCGGTATGGCGTTCCTGCTGGCCATTATGGAAACGGTCTACGTCCTCTCCGGCAAACAGATTTATAAAGATATGACCAAGTTCTGGGGCAAGTTGTTTGGTATCAACTTCGCTCTGGGTGTGGCTACCGGTCTGACCATGGAGTTCCAGTTCGGGACTAACTGGTCTTACTATTCCCACTATGTAGGGGATATCTTCGGTGCGCCGCTGGCAATCGAAGGTCTGATGGCCTTCTTCCTCGAATCCACCTTTGTAGGTCTGTTCTTCTTCGGTTGGGATCGTCTGGGTAAAGTTCAGCATATGTGTGTCACCTGGCTGGTGGCGCTCGGTTCAAACCTGTCCGCACTGTGGATTCTGGTTGCGAACGGCTGGATGCAAAACCCAATCGCGTCCGATTTCAACTTTGAAACTATGCGTATGGAGATGGTGAGCTTCTCCGAGCTGGTGCTTAACCCGGTTGCTCAGGTGAAATTCGTTCACACTGTAGCGTCTGGTTATGTGACTGGCGCGATGTTCATCCTCGGTATCAGCGCATGGTATATGCTGAAAGGTCGTGACTTCGCCTTCGCTAAACGCTCCTTTGCTATCGCTGCCAGCTTCGGTATGGCTGCTGTTCTGTCTGTTATTGTTCTGGGTGATGAATCCGGCTACGAAATGGGCGACGTGCAGAAAACCAAACTGGCTGCTATTGAAGCCGAGTGGGAAACGCAACCTGCGCCTGCTGCCTTTACTCTGTTCGGCATTCCTGATCAGGAAGAGGAGACGAACAAATTTGCGATTCAGATCCCTTACGCACTGGGCATCATTGCAACGCGTTCCGTGGATACCCCGGTTATCGGCCTGAAAGAGCTGATGGTGCAGCATGAAGAACGCATTCGTAACGGGATGAAGGCGTACTCTCTGCTCGAACAATTGCGTTCTGGTTCTACCGACCAGGCGGTTCGTGACCAGTTCAATAGCATGAAGAAAGACCTCGGTTACGGTCTGCTGCTGAAACGCTATACGCCAAACGTGGCTGATGCGACTGAAGCGCAGATTCAACAGGCAACCAAAGACTCCATCCCGCGTGTAGCGCCGCTATACTTTGCGTTCCGTATCATGGTGGCGTGTGGCTTCCTGCTTCTGGCAATCATCGCGCTCTCTTTCTGGAGTGTCATCCGCAACCGCATTGGCGAGAAAAAATGGCTTCTGCGCGCCGCGCTGTACGGTATTCCGCTGCCGTGGATTGCTGTAGAAGCGGGCTGGTTCGTGGCTGAATATGGCCGCCAACCGTGGGCTATCGGTGAAGTGCTGCCGACAGCTGTGGCGAACTCGTCACTGACCGCAGGCGATCTCATCTTCTCAATGGTGCTGATTTGCGGCCTGTATACCCTGTTCCTGGTGGCAGAATTGTTCTTAATGTTCAAGTTTGCACGCCTCGGCCCAAGCAGCCTGAAAACCGGTCGCTATCACTTTGAGCAGTCTTCCACGACTACTCAGCCGGCACGCTAAGACAGGAGTCGTCAAATGATCGATTATGAAGTATTGCGTTTTATCTGGTGGCTGCTGGTTGGCGTTCTGCTGATTGGTTTTGCAGTCACTGACGGTTTCGACATGGGGGTGGGCATGCTCACCCGTTTCCTCGGTCGTAACGACACCGAGCGTCGAATTATGATTAACTCCATTGCACCACACTGGGACGGTAACCAGGTTTGGCTGATCACCGCGGGCGGCGCACTCTTTGCTGCCTGGCCGATGGTCTATGCCGCTGCGTTCTCCGGCTTCTATGTGGCGATGATCCTCGTGCTGGCGTCTTTGTTCTTCCGTCCGGTCGGTTTTGACTACCGCTCCAAGATTGAAGAAACCCGCTGGCGTAACATGTGGGACTGGGGCATCTTCATTGGTAGCTTCGTTCCGCCGCTGGTAATTGGTGTAGCGTTCGGTAACCTGTTGCAGGGCGTACCGTTCAACGTTGATGAATATCTGCGTCTGTACTACACCGGTAACTTCTTCCAGTTGCTTAACCCGTTCGGCCTGCTGGCAGGCGTGGTGAGCGTAGGGATGATCATTACTCAGGGCGCAACCTATCTGCAAATGCGTACCGTGGGCGAACTGCACCTGCGTACCCGTGCAACGGCTCAGGTGGCTGCGCTGGTGACACTGGTCTGTTTCGCACTGGCTGGCGTATGGGTGATGTACGGTATCGATGGTTATGTCGTGAAATCGACAATGGACCATTACGCAGCCTCTAACCCACTGAATAAAGAAGTGGTTCGTGAAGCTGGCGCATGGCTGGTTAACTTCAACAACACGCCAATTCTGTGGGCTATTCCGGCACTGGGTGTGGTTCTGCCGCTGCTGACCATCCTGACTGCACGTATGGATAAAGCCGCGTGGGCGTTTGTGTTCTCCTCCCTGACGCTGGCCTGCATCATCCTGACAGCCGGTATCGCAATGTTCCCGTTTGTGATGCCGTCCAGCACCATGATGAACGCAAGTCTGACAATGTGGGATGCAACTTCCAGCCAGCTGACGCTTAACGTCATGACCTGGGTTGCGGTGGTTCTGGTACCGATCATTCTGCTCTACACCGCCTGGTGTTACTGGAAAATGTTCGGTCGTATCACCAAAGAAGATATTGAACGTAACACCCACTCTCTGTACTAAGTAAGGAGCTAAAAATGTGGTATTTCGCATGGATTCTGGGAACGCTTCTTGCCTGTTCGTTTGGGGTAATCACCGCGCTGGCGCTTGAACACGTCGAATCAGGCAAAGCCGGTCAAGAAGACATCTGATGAGTAAGATTATCGCGACTTTGTATGCGGTAATGGACAAGCGCCCCCTGCGGGCGCTTTCCTTCGTGATGGCGCTTCTGTTAGCAGGATGTATGTTTTGGGACCCATCTCGTTTTGCCGCGAAGACCAGTGAACTGGAAATCTGGCATGGTTTATTGCTGATGTGGGCCGTCTGTGCTGGTGTGATTCACGGCGTGGGCTTTCGTCCGCAGAAGGTTCTTTGGCAAGGGATTTTTTGCCCATTGCTTGCCGATATTGTTCTCATTGTCGGGCTGATTTTCTTCTTCTTTTAAATCAGAATTCTCTTTAAAAAATTATGGGCCGCTCCAGGCCCATAAATTTTTACGCTCCCTTAACTTGCCCTCATTCCCAAACCTCAATCGCGCGCGTATAGTAGCAGCGTTTAAAAGCTCTAACTTTTGTTGCATTACCGGGATGTAAAGTGAATACAACGCTGTTTCGATGGCCGGTTCGCGTCTACTATGAAGATACCGATGCCGGTGGTGTGGTGTACCACGCCAGTTACGTCGCTTTTTATGAAAGAGCACGCACAGAGATGCTGCGTCATCATCACTTCAGTCAGCAGGCGCTGATGGCTGAACGCGTTGCCTTTGTGGTACGTAAAATGACGGTGGAATATTACGCACCTGCGCGGCTCGACGATATGCTCGAAATACAGACTGAAATAACATCAATGCGTGGCACCTCTTTGGTTTTCACGCAACGTATTGTCAACGCCGAGAATACTTTGCTGAATGAAGCAGAGGTTCTGGTTGTTTGCGTTGACCCACTCAAAATGAAGCCTCGTGCGCTTCCCAAGTCTATTGTCGCGGAGTTTAAGCAGTGACTGACATGAATATCCTTGATTTGTTCCTGAAGGCTAGCCTTCTGGTTAAACTTATCATGTTGATTTTGATTGGTTTTTCAATCGCATCTTGGGCCATTATTATCCAGCGGACCCGTATTCTTAACGCAGCGGCGCGCGAAGCCGAAGCGTTTGAAGATAAATTCTGGTCTGGAATCGAACTCTCTCGCCTCTATCAAGAGAGCCAGGGGAAACGGGATAATCTGACTGGTTCGGAACAAATCTTTTACAGCGGGTTCAAAGAGTTTGTGCGCCTGCATCGTGCCAATAGCCATGCGCCGGAAGCCGTAGTGGAAGGGGCGTCGCGTGCTATGCGTATCTCCATGAACCGTGAACTTGAAAATCTGGAAACGCACATTCCGTTCCTCGGTACGGTTGGCTCCATCAGCCCGTATATTGGTCTGTTTGGTACGGTCTGGGGGATCATGCACGCCTTTATCGCCCTCGGGGCGGTAAAACAAGCAACACTGCAAATGGTTGCGCCCGGTATCGCAGAAGCGTTGATTGCGACTGCAATTGGTCTGTTTGCCGCTATCCCGGCAGTTATGGCCTACAACCGCCTCAACCAGCGCGTAAACAAACTGGAACTGAATTACGACAACTTTATGGAAGAGTTTACCGCGATTCTGCACCGCCAGGCGTTTACCGTTAGCGAGAGCAACAAGGGGTAAGCCATGGCCAGAGCGCGTGGACGAGGTCGTCGCGATCTCAAGTCCGAAATCAACATTGTACCGTTGCTGGACGTACTGCTGGTGCTGTTGCTGATCTTTATGGCGACAGCGCCCATCATCACCCAGAGCGTGGAGGTCGATCTGCCAGACGCTACTGAATCACAGGCGGTGAGCAGTAACGATAATCCGCCAGTGATTGTTGAAGTGTCTGGTATTGGTCAGTACACCGTGGTGGTTGAGAAAGATCGCCTGGAGCGTTTACCACCAGAGCAGGTGGTGGCGGAAGTGTCCAGCCGTTTCAAGGCCAACCCGAAAACGGTCTTTCTGATCGGTGGCGCAAAAGATGTGCCTTACGATGAAATAATTAAAGCACTGAACTTGTTACATAGTGCGGGTGTGAAATCGGTTGGTTTAATGACGCAGCCTATCTAAACATCTGCGTTTCCCTTGCTTGAAAGAGAGCGGGTAACAGGCGAACAGTTTTTGGAAACCGAGAGTGTCAAAGGCAACCGAACAAAACGACAAGCTCAAGCGGGCGATAATTATTTCAGCAGTGCTGCATGTCATCTTATTTGCGGCGCTGATCTGGAGTTCGTTCGATGAGAATATAGAAGCTTCAGCCGGAGGCGGCGGTGGTTCGTCCATCGACGCTGTCATGGTTGATTCAGGTGCGGTAGTTGAGCAGTACAAACGCATGCAAAGCCAGGAATCAAGCGCGAAGCGTTCTGATGAACAGCGCAAGATGAAGGAACAGCAGGCTGCTGAAGAACTGCGTGAGAAACAAGCGGCTGAACAGGAACGCCTGAAGCAACTTGAGAAAGAGCGGTTAGCGGCTCAGGAGCAGAAAAAGCAGGCTGAAGAAGCCGCAAAACAGGCCGAGTTAAAGCAGAAGCAAGCTGAAGAGGCGGCAGCGAAAGCGGCGGCAGATGCTAAAGCGAAGGCCGAAGCAGATGCTAAAGCTGCGGAAGAAGCAGCGAAGAAAGCGGCTGCAGACGCAAAGAAAAAAGCAGAAGCAGAAGCCGCCAAAGCCGCAGCCGAAGCGCAGAAAAAAGCCGAGGCAGCCGCTGCGGCACTGAAGAAGAAAGCGGAAGCGGCAGAAGCAGCTGCAGCTGAAGCAAGAAAGAAAGCGGCAACTGAAGCTGCTGAAAAAGCCAAAGCAGAAGCTGAGAAGAAAGCGGCTGCTGAAAAGGCTGCAGCTGATAAGAAAGCGGCAGCAGAGAAAGCTGCAGCCGACAAAAAAGCAGCAGAAAAAGCGGCTGCTGAAAAGGCAGCAGCTGATAAGAAAGCAGCGGCAGAAAAAGCCGCCGCAGACAAAAAAGCGGCAGCGGCAAAAGCTGCAGCTGAAAAAGCCGCTGCAGCAAAAGCGGCCGCAGAGGCAGATGATATTTTCGGTGAGCTAAGCTCTGGTAAGAATGCACCGAAAACGGGGGGAGGGGCGAAAGGGAACAATGCTTCGCCTGCCGGGAGTGGTAATACTAAAAACAATGGCGCATCAGGGGCCGATATCAATAACTATGCCGGGCAGATTAAATCTGCTATCGAAAGTAAGTTCTATGACGCATCGTCCTATGCAGGCAAAACCTGTACGCTGCGCATAAAACTGGCACCCGATGGTATGTTACTGGATATCAAACCTGAAGGTGGCGATCCCGCACTTTGTCAGGCTGCGTTGGCAGCAGCTAAACTTGCGAAGATCCCGAAACCACCAAGCCAGGCAGTATATGAAGTGTTCAAAAACGCGCCATTGGACTTCAAACCGTAATCGCGATGTTGACTGTTCGGACGGTCAACATCAGGCACCGGTTGCCACGGGGTTCTGGTAGTTTTGTGTATTTTAGTTTGTTAACATTCTGCTAAATTATCGTGGGCCATCGGTCCAGATAAGGGAGATATGATGAAGCAGGCATTACGAGTAGCATTTGGTTTTCTCATACTGTGGGCATCAGTTCTGCATGCTGAAGTCCGCATTGTGATCGACAGCGGTGTAGATTCCGGTCGTCCTATTGGTGTTGTTCCTTTCCAGTGGGCGGGGCCTGGTGCGGCACCTGAAGATATTGGCGGCATCGTTGCTGCTGACTTGCGTAACAGCGGTAAATTTAATCCGTTAGATCGCGCTCGTCTGCCACAGCAGCCGGGTAGTGCGCAGGAAGTACAACCAGCTGCATGGTCCGCACTGGGCATTGACGCTGTAGTTGTCGGTCAGGTCACTCCGAATCCGGATGGTTCTTACAATGTTGCTTATCAACTTGTTGACACTGGCGGCGCACCGGGTACTGTACTTGCTCAGAACTCGTACAAAGTGAACAAGCAGTGGCTGCGTTATGCTGGTCATACCGCCAGTGATGAAGTGTTTGAAAAACTGACCGGCATTAAAGGTGCGTTCCGTACTCGTATTGCCTACGTTGTTCAGACCAACGGCGGTCAGTTCCCGTATGAACTGCGCGTATCTGACTATGACGGTTACAACCAGTTTGTCGTTCACCGTTCACCGCAGCCGCTGATGTCTCCGGCGTGGTCACCAGACGGTTCTAAACTGGCTTATGTGACCTTCGAAAGCGGTCGTTCCGCGCTGGTTATTCAGACGCTGGCAAATGGCGCTGTACGTCAGGTGGCTTCATTCCCGCGTCACAACGGTGCACCTGCATTCTCGCCAGACGGCAGCAAACTGGCATTCGCCTTGTCGAAAACCGGTAGTCTGAACCTGTACGTAATGGATTTGGCTTCTGGTCAGATCCGCCAGGTGACTGATGGTCGCAGTAACAATACCGAACCGACCTGGTTCCCGGATAGCCAGAACCTGGCATTTACTTCTGACCAGGCCGGTCGTCCGCAGGTTTATAAAGTGAATATCAACGGCGGTGCGCCACAACGTATTACCTGGGAAGGTTCGCAGAACCAGGATGCGGATGTCAGCAGCGACGGTAAATTTATGGTAATGGTCAGCTCCAATGGTGGGCAGCAGCACATTGCCAAACAAGATCTGGCAACGGGAGGCGTACAAGTTCTGTCGTCCACGTTCCTGGATGAAACGCCAAGTCTGGCACCTAACGGCACTATGGTAATCTACAGCTCTTCTCAGGGGATGGGATCCGTGCTGAATTTGGTTTCTACAGATGGGCGTTTCAAAGCGCGTCTTCCGGCAACTGATGGACAGGTCAAATTCCCTGCCTGGTCGCCGTATCTGTGATAATAATTAATTGAATAGTAAAGGAATCATTGAAATGCAACTGAACAAAGTGCTGAAAGGGCTGATGATTGCTCTGCCTGTTATGGCAATTGCGGCATGTTCTTCCAACAAGAACGCCAGCAATGACGGCAGCGAAGGCATGCTGGGTGCCGGCACTGGTATGGATGCGAACGGCGGCAACGGCAACATGTCTTCCGAAGAGCAGGCTCGTCTGCAAATGCAACAGCTGCAGCAGAACAACATCGTTTACTTCGATCTGGACAAGTACGATATCCGTTCTGACTTCGCTCAAATGCTGGATGCACATGCAAACTTCCTGCGTAGCAACCCGTCTTACAAAGTCACCGTAGAAGGTCACGCGGACGAACGTGGTACTCCGGAATACAACATCTCCCTGGGTGAACGTCGTGCGAACGCCGTTAAGATGTACCTGCAGGGTAAAGGCGTTTCTGCAGACCAGATCTCCATCGTTTCTTACGGTAAAGAAAAACCTGCAGTACTGGGTCATGACGAAGCGGCATACTCCAAAAACCGTCGTGCGGTACTGGTTTACTAAGAGAATTGCATGAGCAGTAACTTCAGACATCAACTATTGAGTCTGTCGTTACTGGTTGGTATAGCGGCCCCCTGGGCCGCTTTTGCTCAGGCACCAATCAGTAGTGTCGGCTCAGGCTCGGTCGAAGACCGCGTCACTCAACTTGAGCGTATTTCTAATGCTCACAGCCAGCTTTTAACCCAACTCCAGCAACAACTTTCTGATAATCAATCCGATATTGATTCCCTGCGTGGTCAGATTCAGGAAAATCAGTATCAACTGAATCAGGTCGTGGAGCGGCAAAAGCAGATCCTGTTGCAGATCGACAGCCTCAGCAGCGGTGGTGCAGCGGCGCAATCAACCAGCAGCGATCAAAGCGGTGCGGCGGCATCAACGACGCCGACAGCTGATGCTGGTACTGCGAATGCTGGCGCGCCGGTGAAAAGCGGCGATGCAAACACGGATTACAATGCAGCTATTGCGCTGGTGCAGGATAAATCCCGCCAGGATGACGCAATGGTGGCATTTCAGAATTTCATCAAAAATTACCCTGATTCAACTTACCTGCCAAACGCCAATTATTGGCTGGGTCAGTTAAACTACAACAAGGGTAAAAAAGATGATGCGGCGTACTATTTTGCTTCGGTAGTGAAAAACTATCCGAAGTCACCAAAGGCTGCTGATGCGATGTTTAAAGTCGGCGTCATCATGCAGGACAAAGGTGACACCGCAAAAGCGAAAGCCGTATACCAGCAGGTTATCAGTAAATACCCTGGTACTGATGGCGCTAAACAGGCACAAAAACGTCTGAACGCGATGTAATGCATAACACACGACCAGAAGTCGCATTATTTCTGGTCGTGTCGTGCGAATCATAAGCAGTTGAGTGATCTGCATCGAAATTTTTGTTGCGCTCAAGTCTGAAATCAGTAATATATGCCGCCGTTGCCACGGGATATCAAACAAACCGAAAGCAACGAAAAAGTGGGTCGTTAGCTCAGTTGGTAGAGCAGTTGACTTTTAATCAATTGGTCGCAGGTTCGAATCCTGCACGACCCACCAA
>NZ_JAVUPQ010000094.1:0-11572 GCF_032029835.1 Escherichia sp. AM3
TGATAGAAACAGAAGCCACTGGAGCACCTCAAAAACACCATCATACACTAAATCAGTAAGTTGGCAGCATCACCCTTGCGCTGATCGGTATCAAAATTAACCAGTACAACCGCGCCGCGATAAGGGGCGGCAATTTTCCGGTTGCCACGTAATTCTGCTTCGCTATCGCTTTGCGACACATCCAGCATCAGGTGATTTTCCCGATAAGGTGTCATTCCGTCGTATATCACCACTCCATTACGGTTTGTTGTGCGATATTTTTGCCCATTGACATAAGCATCTTTAATTCCTGGCGCATTCATCACAGCAAACGTTTCGGAAAGACGGTTCGCCAGATTAACGCCACCCGACCAGGCGACAATGCCCCCTGAAACACTGGCTCCAGCCTGTCGATAAGTACTCGACTGACTATAACTGCCATTCACTGTCGCAACCGGCGCGTTCCAGGTCAAATTCGCCCCAGCTGTCGTTTCATTTCCCTGATGTTGATGACTCAGGTTGACACCATAATTGAACTGATCCCGACTCCCTACTGTTCCTGATAATCCCGTATTATTTGAGGCAAACCCCTGATCATCAAACGTCGTTGAGTTAGACATATATATTTGCCGACGAGGCGTCGAAACGTCATCACCCCAATCAAAGGGAATCGATATAAAAATATTAAAACGTTTCTCTTCATGATGATTCTCGTCATAAGCCTGGCTTGCCGCGAGGGTATAGCTTATCCGTCGCAGGTTGTTGGAATAACTCAACTGATAATCCTTACTACTGCCGCTACGCCCCCAGTAATCTCGCCATAACGTACTTAATGACACAGACCCCCAACCTTCTGGCAATGACTGGCTCATATTGGCGGAAAAGCTATTTTTGCGGCCAAAATCGTTCTGGTAATAATCGGCAATGTCATAGACATCGTTTTCATCACGGCGATAATTATCTTTATTGTTTGCCCAAACGTGATCGTTAAATGTCCGGTAATCACGCGACGAATAACGCCAGGCCGCCAGACCAAAACGCGTCGACGTTTGGCTCACAAATTTGTTGTAGGCAATTTGATAACTTTGCCCGTCAAACACATCGCCGTTGTCTTGTTTACTATGCGACTTAGTGGCATCGACGGAAATGGCACCAATGCGTGTATTCCAGCCAGCCCCCAAAGTAAACGCGTAATAATTATTCGCGACCATCGAGCCACCATACAGCGTCAATAAATTATTAAAACCATACTGATAACCCGCCTGGACAAAATCACTTTGTTTGCTCGCCCCTTCAATATGGCTACGACCCGCCGCTAAATCATATTTCGACACGCCGGGTTGCAGCATATTTGGCACCGCTGCATAAGGCACCAGATAGGTGGTTACCGAGCCGTCCGCCTCTTTCACGCTGACATCAAGATCTGCTCCACCACCGGCCAACTGCAAATCTGTAATCGCGAACGGGCCAGGAGGAACCTCTTTCTGATAAACCACAAAACCATTCTGTTCAATAGTTACCAGCGCGTTACTCTGAGCAATCCCCTGCACCCGTGGCGTAAAATTTTGTTTCGAGTTAGGCAACATCTGCATATCACGAAACAACCGCACACCTCTGAAGCGAACAGAATCAAAAATATCGCTTGATGTGTACATATCACCCACGCGAAGCGTGCCGAGAAGTTGGGCAAATCCACGTTCCAGATACAGGGTATTGCTTTTCCACACCCCTGGATTGTTATTTGTTTTACTGAAACTGGCATCAGAATGCAGTTGCCACCCCAGTAAATTTAACCCGCTGTTAAAACGTACATATGTACTCTTGTTATTACCCGACGCTTTATAGTCGCTGTAATACTGACTCAGATAATAAGAGGTATAAAACGCATTAATACCCCGCTCCCAGTTTTCCGGTGGAACATAGCCACTTTCCAGTTCTTCCACCCAGGCCTGCGGGACACTGAAATCGAGACGAAAAACCCCGATATCCCAGGTATAGCTCCCACCCTGAACAAGTTGCTCAAATGTTAAACATTGCTTACCGCTGGCGAAGTTATCGCTATTAATGCCTAACCGCTTGATAACTTCTCTTGATAAACATGTTTCTTGCGGGTTGTCTTTAACAATAATCTCATATTTCCCGCGCCATTGCTTATTGACATAAATATCGATGTCATACTGCCCCGGTAAGGGTTGATTATCATCAAGACGAATATTTGCAACCTGCTGGTCTTTCATTCCACCTATCATAAAATGGGTATCAAAGGTTTCTTCAGCTGCATAAGCTTCAATGCCGAGCAATAACGCTACGATTGCTGATGCAAGTGGGGTCATTCTCAACATAGGCAGCTCCTGCAATTAAATTTTGTCACTAATATAGTTGCCATGGTCATCGATAATGGTCAGATGCCAGTTATTTGCATTATTACTTTTGACATTAACACTCTGACTTTCTAAGGGGGCAATCATAATAGTTTCATAATTGACTTTGACATTATTAGCTTTGACATCCGAAATCGTCACCCAATTAGCTGAGTCATTTTTTATCACCAAACCATTGCCACTGCGATTTACCAGCAATTTTTTAAATGTCGCTTTATTTACCGGAGCAATACCCGCTGGCCGGTAAAACAACTTAATTCTGTTTTGCATCGCAAACTTCAGTGCATTCTTACCTTCTTGCTCTGGACTATTTGGTGGAATATCCAGAACATTCAGATAAAAAATGCTTTCTTTATTAGTGGGCAGTTTATTCGGCATAATTTTGATTTTTACTTGCTGCCCGGAATTTGCCCCTATTTTTGCCACTGGTGGCGTTAACATGAAAGGAACCTGAATTTTTTCTGGTGGTAATGACGTATCGCCATCATCAATCCACGCCTGCAGCAGCGAAGAACGGTTTCCCTGGTTCATCAACTGCACCATCACTTCTTTATTTTCTGCCGGGTAAATAATGCGCGTCCCGTAGATAACAATTCCGGCATGTGCAGGAAGGACCATAGAAAAAATGAGTAAAGATAATAATCCTTTCATTTTAATGCCTCTTAAATTAAAAGGCCGCCATGGGATAGCGGCCATGTTTATTACCTGGAGAAACTTACAATTTTATTTATTAATCCTGCGCCACACGCATAACCAGAGAAGATAACACATCACCTGATTGCACTGAGTTATCTGTCAGTTTCAGGTATTTTGCTTTAAACGGAATAGCATATTGACCTTCCGCTGTTTTATAACTCTCAATGTTAAAAGGTGCAGAAACATCCAGGACATCGCTGTTATCACCTAAATAGAGATAGTAACCCACGGTATCGTTGCTACTGGCTATCGCCTTATCGTTACCGGTTATTTTATCGTTGGTAATCAACGAGAGTTTTACACCAGCAACTTCTTTCGGGCAGCTAATTTTTAACATGCTGCTGGTTACACCGACTGCATCATCATAGGTAGAATATTTAGCTTTACCTTCAAAGACACTGGTTGGTACAGTCGGCATATTAATACTTACTGAATCACCACCCGCTTCGAATTTACACGGAGATTCTGCAATATTCCCCTTAATAGTTAATGTTCCGGTATCAACGTCTGCAGCAAATACTCCAGCGCTCATAAAAAAAGAAGAAAAGACAGCGGCAGCAATAATTGAACGTTTCATAATATGTTCCTTAATAAAATTTATTTTTGGTTGTTAAGAGTCTGTATCTCTTGGAAACAAATTTCTCACATCAAAAAAGTTGCCGCAATGTAAACACATTGTTTTATTGATTTAAAACAAATTAACCATTGCAATATAAATACAACAAATATTTAAGAGTATTAACTATTTATCGCATCTATCAATTAATGTAGATTTATGTAAATGGTATTGTTGATATCAATAAAAAAGCCGAAATCATTTATATAAATGATTTCGGCTTTCTAAATGCAATTAAAATCAGGTTGCCAAATTAATCGTAGCGATTTAACACGATTCGACGTTTGCTATCGCTACCTGCAACAACCACTTCTGTCGTTACACCTTTGACGGGCGAAGAAAACAGATGACGGGTGTCAACATTATACGTTAACTGACCACAATGCTGTTGAGGTTGACCATTAACCATAGCCATACTGCATGTTGGGGGACTGATCCTGCCATTAATCGCTAATGTGGCAGTCTCTGAAGAGAATGCGGGAGAAGCCAATCCATAGGCAAGAAAAATAATTCCTGACAGCCAATACTTATTCATTGAACGTTATCCCTGTAGTAAAGGTTATGCCTGGATAGAATGAGTGCATAACAAACTATAGCTGTACATCCACTACACAGCCACGAAGGATGATAATGAAGCATTGCCTGTATGATCAATCGACTTTGTAGAGTTTCGGACGAAGGTCCGCAGAATATTCGCAGTATTAAATAAGTGTTCATTAATGCGGCAAAAACTAATACACCGCATCAATGTAACATCTCTGCGGTGTATGAAGAATAACCAGAATGGTTAATAGGCGTTAGACCGCGCGGAAGGAAATCTCGCCTGGAATGACTTCACCCTGCCAGTAGAGCTGAGCTGCAACGCGGTCAGCCAGCTGGCGGTAGATAGCGGTAAATTCGCTCTCCGGACGGCTGATAACCGTTGGCGTACCTTTATCGAGATCCTCACGTAAGGAGATGTGTAACGGCATCTGCCCCAGCAGCTGTGTATGGTATTTTTCAGCCAGTTTCTCTGCACCACCGGTACCGAAAATCGGTTCATGGTGACCACAGTTACTGCAAATATGCACACTCATGTTCTCGACAATACCGAGCACCGGAACCTCGACTTTCTCGAACATCACAATGCCTTTTTTCGCATCGATCAGCGCGATGTCCTGCGGGGTGGTGACCACGACTGCACCGGTTACTGGAATGTTTTGCGCCAGCGTCAATTGAATGTCACCGGTGCCTGGCGGCATATCAAGCACCAGATAGTCGAGATCCGGCCACAAGGTTTCCTGCAACATCTGCATTAACGCCTTGCTCGCCATCGGTCCACGCCACACCATCGCATTGTCGTCAGTGACCAGATAACCAATTGAATTGGTTGCCAAGCCATGAGACATAATCGGTGCCATATGGGTACCGTCCGGCGAAGTTGGACGCTGATTTTCTGCGCCCAACATTGTTGGGATTGATGGGCCGTAGATATCGGCGTCCAGAATGCCGACTTTCGCCCCTTCTGCCGCCAGCGCCAGTGCCAGGTTTACCGCCGTGGACGATTTACCCACGCCGCCTTTACCGGAACTCACCGCGATAATGTTCTTCACACCGTTAATTCCCGGCTGATTCTTCACGCGTTTCAGAGTGGCTATGTTATGCGACAGTTTCCAGTCGATAGCTTTCGCCCCGGTGATGCGCAGCAGTTCGGCGCTACATTGCTCTTTTAACTCTTCGAACGCGCTATGCCAGACAAACGGCATAACCAGTTCCACATGCAACGTGTCGTCCATCCAGGCGACATGGTGCAACGCTTTCAGCGTGGTGAGGTTATGCTTCAGGGTTGGGTGCTGAAAATTGGCCAGTGTCCCGGCGACCATTGCGCGCAAGGCTTCTGGTGATTTGGCCTGGGATTGTTCGTTCATCCCGACTCCTTTTTTGTATAGATAAACCATCAGCTGATAGTTTACCTGAAGAATATAGAGAAGTACTTACTTAACATTTTCCCATTTGGTACTATCTAACCCCTTTTCACTATTAAGAAGTAATGCCTACTATGACTCAAGTCGCGAAGAAAATTCTGGTGACGTGCGCACTGCCGTACGCTAACGGCTCAATCCACCTCGGCCATATGCTGGAGCACATCCAGGCTGATGTCTGGGTCCGTTACCAGCGAATGCGCGGCCACGAGGTCAACTTCATCTGCGCCGACGATGCCCACGGTACACCGATCATGCTGAAAGCTCAGCAGCTTGGTATCACCCCGGAGCAGATGATTGGCGAAATGAGTCAGGAGCATCAGACTGATTTCGCAGGCTTTAACATCAGCTATGACAACTATCACTCGACGCACAGCGAAGAGAACCGCCAGTTGTCAGAACTTATCTACTCTCGCCTGAAAGAGAACGGTTTTATTAAAAACCGCACCATCTCTCAGCTGTACGATCCGGAAAAAGGCATGTTCCTGCCGGACCGTTTTGTGAAAGGCACCTGCCCGAAATGTAAATCCCCGGATCAATACGGCGATAACTGCGAAGTCTGCGGCGCGACCTACAGCCCGACTGAATTGATCGAGCCGAAATCGGTGGTTTCTGGCGCTACGCCGGTAATGCGTGATTCTGAACACTTCTTCTTTGATCTGCCCTCTTTCAGCGAAATGTTGCAGGCATGGACCCGCAGCGGTGCGTTGCAGGAGCAGGTGGCAAATAAAATGCAGGAGTGGTTTGAATCCGGCCTGCAACAGTGGGATATCTCCCGCGACGCGCCATACTTTGGTTTTGAAATTCCGAACGCGCCGGGCAAATATTTCTACGTCTGGCTGGACGCACCGATTGGCTACATGGGTTCTTTCAAGAATCTGTGCGACAAGCGCGGCGACAGCGTAAGCTTCGATGAATACTGGAAGAAAGACTCCACCGCCGAGCTGTACCACTTCATCGGTAAAGATATCGTTTACTTCCACAGCCTGTTCTGGCCTGCCATGCTGGAAGGCAGCAACTTCCGCAAGCCGACCAACCTGTTTGTTCATGGCTATGTGACGGTGAACGGCGCGAAGATGTCCAAGTCTCGCGGCACCTTTATTAAAGCCAGCACCTGGCTGAATCATTTTGACGCTGACAGCCTGCGTTACTACTACACTGCGAAACTCTCTTCGCGCATTGATGATATCGATCTCAACCTGGAGGATTTCGTTCAGCGCGTGAATGCCGATATCGTTAACAAAGTGGTTAACCTGGCCTCCCGTAACGCGGGCTTTATCAACAAACGTTTTGACGGCGTGCTGGCAAACGAACTGGCTGACCCGCAGTTGTACAAAACCTTCACTGATGCCGCTGAAGTGATTGGTGAAGCGTGGGAAAGCCGTGAATTTGGTAAAGCTGTGCGCGAAATCATGGCGCTGGCTGATCTGGCTAACCGCTATGTCGATGAACAGGCTCCGTGGGTAGTCGCAAAACAGGAAGGTCGCGATGCTGACCTGCAGGCGATTTGCTCAATGGGCATCAACCTGTTCCGCGTGCTGATGACTTACCTGAAGCCGGTACTGCCGAAACTGACCGAGCGTGCAGAAGCCTTCCTCAATACGGAACTGACCTGGGATGGTATCCAGCAACCGCTGCTGGGCCACAAAGTGAATCCGTTCAAGGCGCTGTATAACCGCATCGATATGAAACAGGTTGAAGCTCTGGTGGAAGCCTCTAAAGAAGAAGTGAAAGCAGCTGCCGCGCCAGTTACTGGCCCACTGGCAGATGATCCGATTCAGGAAACCATCACCTTTGACGACTTCGCCAAAGTTGACCTGCGCGTAGCGCTGATCGAAAACGCAGAGTTTGTTGAAGGTTCTGACAAACTGCTGCGCCTGACACTGGATCTCGGCGGTGAAAAACGCAATGTCTTCTCCGGTATTCGTTCTGCCTACCCGGATCCGCAGGCACTGATTGGTCGTCACACCATTATGGTGGCTAACCTGGCACCACGTAAAATGCGCTTTGGAATCTCCGAAGGCATGGTGATGGCTGCCGGTCCAGGCGGGAAAGATATCTTCCTGCTAAGCCCGGATGCTGGTGCTAAACCGGGTCATCAGGTGAAATAATCCCCCTTCAAGGCGCTGCATCGACAGCGCCTTTTCTTTATAAATTCCTAAAGTTGTTTTCTTGCGATTTTGTCTCTCTCTAACCCGCATAAATACTGGTAGCATCTGCATTCAACTGGATAAAATTACAGGGATGCAGAATGAGACACTTTATCTATCAGGACGAAAAATCACATAAATTCTGGGCGGTGGAGCAACAGGGAAACGAGTTGCATATCAGTTGGGGAAAAGTTGGCACCAAAGGGCAAAGTCAGATAAAAAGTTTTTCAGATGCTGCGGCAGCGGAAAAAGCGGAACTTAAGCTGATTGCGGAGAAGGTGAAGAAGGGGTATGTGGAGCAAGCGAAGGATAATTCTTTGCAACCTTCCCAAACGGTAACGGGCTCTCTCAAGGTAGCGGACTTATCCACCATTATTCAGGAACAACCCTCTTTCGTAGCAGAAACCCGTGCGCCTGACAAAAATACAGATGCTGTTTTACCGTGGCTGGCGAAAGATATTGCTGTCGTTTTTCCGCCCGAAGTTGTACACACCACGTTAAGTCATCGCCGCTTTCCCGGAGTTCCTGTTCAGCAAGCAGACAAATTGACCCAATTACGTCGCTTAGCCTGTAGTGTGTCGCAACGGGATAATAAAACAGCCACATTTGACTTCAGCGCCTGTTCTTTAGAATGGCAAAACACCGTCGCCCAGGCGATCAGTCAGATCGACGGCCTGAAAACAACACAGTTACCATCACCAGTAATGGCTGTACTCACGGCACTTGAAATGAAATGCACAAGATATAAAGTGCGTGAGGATGTTATGGATCAGATCGTCCAGGAAGGCGGTCTGGAATATGCTACTGATGTAATAATACACCTTCAACAGATTGATATTGAATGGGATTATGCGAATAATGTCATTATTATTCTGCCGTCTGGCATTGCACCTAGCTACTTGGAGCAATATTCCAGATTTGAATTACGCCTACGTAAACATTTATCACTGACGGAAGAGTCTCTCTGGCAAAAATGTGCACAAAAACTTATTGCCGCAATTCCACATATTCCAGAATGGCGGCAACCATTAATTGCTTTGTTATTACCCGAAAAACCAGAAATTGCACATGAAATTGCCCAGCGTCTACTGGGGCAAAAAAAATTACCCTCGCTTGAGTGGTTAAAAATAGTGGCGACTGATGAGCACATTCTTGCCTCATTAGAAAAATATCACGAACCATATGCCATTTTTGATGATTACTATTGTGGTGCGATATGGTCAGCCACCGTATTACAGGAGCAAGGTGTTGCAGCCCTGCCCCGATTTGCTCCCTATGCCGCAAGTGACTACTGCGCCGATGTGTTGCGTCATATCAATCATCCGTTCGCATTGACACTGCTTATACGTGTAGCCGGGCAAACTAAACGCTGTCACGATCGGATGACGAAAGCCATTGCTGCGTTCCCACATGCAGCAATGGCGGCACTGACGGAACTTCTTGGGCAAAAAGAAGAGAACAGTTGGCGCATTATGCTAATGACAATGCTTATCTCACAACCAGCACTGGCAGAACAGGTCATTCCCTGGCTCTCGACACCCGCAGTTGCCGTACTGAAATCATGCCAGCAACAACTGACACAGCCCTCAAACCATGCCAGCGCCGATCTACTGCCAGCCGTAGTAGTCTCCCCTCCCTGGCTTTCGAAAAAGAAAAAATCGCCGATTCCGGTGCTGGATTTAGCGCCATTAGGCATTGAGCCAATCTGTTATCTGACAGAAGAAATCAGTAATCAACTTTTGGCGAAATATATCTGGTATTCAAAACACATCACGGTTAGCCATGAAGAAAGTACTACCAACCTGTTGGCAAGGATGGGTTTTCAACGACGGATCGCTGGTACATATATTAAAGCTCCCGAAGCGGTAGTTGAGGCATGGCTAAATGAAGATTATTCAACCTTACTAAGTGAATTTAAGGTGTTTCATTCACCTACCGGGCATTATTGGCAGTTGGGGATTTTGACAACATTGCCGCTGGAGAAAGCAGTAAAAGCATGGAATGCCCTTACCCTATCTCCACATACCGATACCGAATACTCCATGTTACATTTTGGACTCAAAGGGTTACCTGGGTTAGTAAACTCACTTGCACGCTATCCACAAGAAGCCTTGCCCATCACGAATTACTTCGCAGCGAGTGAGCTGGCTCCTGCCGTCGCCCGTGCCTTCAACAAACTGAAAACGCTACGCGAAAACGCCCGTAGCTGGCTGTTGAAATACCCGGAACATGCCCTTACCGGCCTGCTGCCTGCGGCGCTCGGCAAAGCCGGTGAAGCACAGGATAACGCCCGCGCTGCCTTGCGTATGCTTACCGAAAACGGTCATCAGCCATTACTGCAAGAAATCGCCCGACGTTATAACCAGCCGGAAGTAACCGATGCGGTGAACGCTCTGCTTGCGCTCGATCCCTTAGATAATCACCCGACAAAAATCCCCACTCTTCCGGCCTTTTATCAGCCATCGCTCTGGACGCGCCCGGTATTAAAAGCAAATGCCCAATCACTGCCAGATAGCGCCCTCCTCCACCTCGGTGAAATGCTCCGCTTCCCTCAGGAAGAGGCTCTGTATCCGGGATTATTGCAGGTGAAAGACGTCTGTTCCGCCGACTCACTGGCGGGATTTGCCTGGGATCTGTTTACCGCCTGGCAGACCGCTGGCGCGCCGTCGAAAGAGAGTTGGGCGTTCACTGCGTTAGGCGTTCTCGGTAACGATGACACCGCCCGCAAACTGACGCCATTAATACGCGCCTGGCCTGGTGAATCCCAGCATAAACGCGCCACCGTTGGGTTGGATATTCTCGCTGCTATCGGTAGTGATATCGCCCTTATGCAGCTTAACGGCATCGCCCAGAAACTGAAATTCAAAGCATTACAGGAGCGGGCAAAAGAAAAAATTGCCGACATTGCCGAGAGCCGCGAACTCACGGTGGCGGAGCTTGAAGATCGGTTAGCACCGGATCTCGGTCTGGATGATAACGGTTCGCTGCTGCTGGATTTTGGCCCACGGCAGTTCACCGTCAGCTTTGATGAAACCTTAAAACCGTTTGTGCGTGATGTTTCCGGCAGCCGCCTGAAAGACCTGCCCAAACCGAACAAAAGCGATGATGAAACGCGGGCGAACGATGCGGTTAACCGCTACAAATTGCTGAAAAAAGATGCGCGTACCATCGCCGCCCAGCAGGTAGCAAGGCTGGAATCCGCCATGTGCCTGCGCCGCCGCTGGTCGCTGGAAAACTTCCAGCTCTTCCTGGTTGAGCATCCGCTGGTTCGTCACTTAACCCGCCGTCTGATTTGGGGCGTTTATAGCGCCGAAAACCAGCTACTGGCTTGCTTTCGCGTAGCAGAAGATAACAGCTCCAGCACCGCTGACGATGATCTTTTCACCCTGCCGGAAGGCGATATCTCTATCGGCACTCCTCACGTTCTGGAAATATCACCAACGGATGCTGCCGCCTTTGGTCAGCTTTTTGCCGCCCACGAACTGCTACCACCGTTCCGCCAGCTCGACCGTAACAGCTACGCCCTGACAGAAGCCGAGCGCAATGCCAGTGAACTGACCCGCTGGGCAGGCAGAAAATGCCCGAGTGGTCGGGTCATGGGGCTGGCGAATAAAGGCTGGATAAAGGGCGAACCACAGGATGGAGGCTGGATCGGATGGATGATCAAACCTTTGGGTCGCTGGTCGTTAATCATGGAAATCGATGAAGGCTTTGCGGGTGATGCTGCCAACTTACTGATTTAGTGTATGATGGTGTTTTTGAGGTGCTCCAGTGGCTTCTGTTTCTATC
>NZ_JAVUPQ010000095.1:0-11542 GCF_032029835.1 Escherichia sp. AM3
TGATAGAAACAGAAGCCACTGGAGCACCTCAAAAACACCATCATACACTAAATCAGTAAGTTGGCAGCATCACCAGTGATTGGGTTCCAGACGATGCTGTCATATTTGCTTTGATCAAAACTCGGGTCTACCCAACGTAAAACAGGTTTACCTGTAGCCGAGGTTGTTTCTTTTAAATCAGAGTAATTGTTTAAAAAACCAGAATATTTATCTGGCTGGGTGATTTTAGAGGCACAACCAGACAGAGCCAATAAGCCGCATAAAGCTGCAACTTTCGCAAATGATGTGGTACGCATGAATAGTTTCATGAGATGATTATATTACTTTCTAAGTTATAGCAAAAAGCGCCGCTTCGTGTTGTGGCAAAAAAAGTGTTGGTGAAAATAAATTTTTCAGCCCCTTTTCAGACGACATAGTCAATGCCGAAAAAGGGGCTAAGTCAATCATCAGTAGTTAAATTTCAGTAAGTTAAGCTGCTAAAAAACTTCGACTACTGTGATTAATTTCACATCCCTTCGATAAAAAATATGCTTACCGAAAAGAAGAACAGTAAACTATCTCAGCGTGGGGAATTTTCACGCGCTTTGTTCTTACCGGGTCATTTTTTACGTGCCAGCATCGTGGCGAAACGCAGTTTAATACGATTACCGTTGGCGTCGGTGCGGTGCAGCTCGCCGACGTCTTCATTGTATTTCACCATCTCCCAGCCTTCGTAATATCGACGTAATTCTCTCTCTTTGAAGGCAAACGGGAAGCCGACGGTACATGGATAATCAGCGCTATCCATCGCCGCCACAATCAGGTTGTAACCGCCAGGTTTCGTGCAACGTTGCATATTGGCAATCAGCCCTGGGATGGTTTTAGCCTCAAGGAACATCAGCACCACAGTCGAAAGAATAAAATCGTACTGTCCAGCAAATGTGAGGTTATTCAGATCAACGACCCGAGTGTGTAAATTATCCAGATTTTCAATAGATTTAATGCGCTCGACGTTGGCGATACTCATGGCATTTTTATCCCATGCGTCAACATCATAACCATTGGCTGCCAGGTAAAGACTGTTACGACCATTGCCACAGCCCAGATCCAGCGTTTTACCCGGTTTAACCACTTTCACCGCTTCCATTACTTCAGAGTGTGTGCGGGTTAATTCATATTTATCAGTAAAATAGTTTTCGTCACGAATGATCATTCTTTGTCCTCTGCTTTCATTAAAACGGCGCGCTCGGTTCTGACTAACAATTTTCCCTGCATCAGAAGCGCAAAAGTACGGATGAGCAGTATTGCAATAATAAAATTGGTAAAGATAAACAGCGGCACCGCCAGCGTATGGAAAAATCCATTATCGCTGCCACTCCCCAGATGCAAACCGGTGGTTGCCAGTGCAGATACGCCGAACGAGAAACTCCAGAATGAAGCATTAAATGGCTGGGAGAGATACCATGGCATCAGACGTAGCATAAACAGCAGTTGCAGCAGTCCATAACCGAAAAGCATTTTCGCCAGCGTGTCACCCTCGCCGCCGTTGACGCTCAGCCAGGCACTACAGGCCACCAGCGCAGGAGCGAGCTGAATGCCGAGTGATGTCCGCAGTGCCGTGGGTAATTCTCCCGAACTACGCAGACGCTGCAAGATCACCGGTTCAAGGCTTAGCCATGAGAAAACGCCTGCGCCTAAAAACACCAGACCGGCGTCGGTGTAGCCCAACGCACCACAGGCCATTGCGCTGATAAAGTTGTTGGCAACTGTCGGCAGATACAGTCCAGGCGTGGTAGCTTCTTCAGGGTGAGATCCGCGCCATAATCCCGCAGTTTGCCAGGCGGCATAAGCCAACTGAACCACGACACCAAAGCTGAACAGGCACACCGCCAGTGGGCGAAACCACGGAACAAAACCAATCGCCACCAGCATCGTCGTTGCCGGAAACAAACTCACAAAACTGCTCAGCACTGGATGGCGAACTTCCGCCAGCACGCTATGCGGAAAGCGTATGAGTCGGGCAATAAATGCGCTAGTCAATAATCCCCAGATGATCATCGCCAGAATCACCAGCCCATCCCCTAACCAGTGGCTGACCTGCCAAACCTGGCTGGCATAGCGCCAGGCAAATCCCATCCCTATCGTCCCCAACACAATACCAAAGTAGCCTGCCGGCAAATTGAGCACTTTATCGCTCTGCATCTTCTTACTCATTTTGTTTAATTTATAAAGTATATTTGAAATGCATTTTATGGAATTTTCTCGAGCATAGCCAGAGCCGCAGAATTTGCTACGGTTATAGTAAGTCACCTGTGGGAAAACGCTATGCGCAAATATCGTCTAAGTGAAGAACAGCGAGCCTTTAGTTATCAGGAAGATGGCACTAAAAAAAATGTGTTATTACGGCAGATTATCGCCATTAGCGATTTTAACGATGTGATAGCAGGAACCGCTGGCGGCTGGATCGATCGCGAAACGGTGTTAGCACAGGAAGGAAATTGCTGGATTTACGACCAGAATGCTATTGCGTTCGGCGGAACGGTGATTTCCGGTAATACGCGCATCACCGGCACCAGCGTACTGTGGGGAGAGGTTTACGCAACGGATAATGTCTGGATCGATAATAGTGAAATCAGCCAGGGTGCATATATAAGTGACAGTGTCACCATTCATGACTCACTGGTTTGCGGGCAATGTAGAATATTTGGTCACGCCTTAATTAATCAACATTCTATGATCGTCGCAGCACAAGGCTTAACGCCTGACCATCAACTCCTGCTACAAATTTATGATCGCGCAAGGGTTAGCGCCTCGCGTATTGTCCACCAGGCACAAATTTATGGCGATGCCGTCATCCGGTATGCTTTTATTGAACATCGCGCCGAAGTTTTTGATTTTGCCAGTATTGAAGGTAATGAAGAGAACAACGTCTGGCTATGCGATTGCGCTAAAGTCTACGGTCACGCGCAGGTGAAAGCTGGCATAGAAGAAGATGCCATTCCGACGATTCATTACAGTTCGCAGGTGGCGGAATATGCGATTGTGGAAGGTAATTGTGTGTTAAAACATCATGTCTTGATTGGCGGAAATGCCGTGGTACGTGGTGGACCGATTCTGCTCGACGAGCACGTTGTAATACAAGGTGAGAGCCGTATTTCAGGTGCGGTGATAATTGAAAACCATGTGGAGTTAACCGACCACGCCGTCGTTGAAGCCTTTGATGGCGACACGGTTCATGTCCGTGGTCCAAAAGTCATTAACGGCGAGGAGCGCATTACGCGAACGCCGCTGGCAGGGTTATTATGAACCGATAATACGCGCGTATAAGTTCACATCATCATAGGCATCATTCAGGAACTCAGCCTGTTTCAGGCAACCTTCAAGGATAAAACCATTGCGCAAAGCGACCTGGTTGCTTTGCGGATTGTCCACCCGACATTTGATCACGAAGCGTCTAAGTTCACCAGACTGAGCGTAATGATGAATCAATGCCTGCAGCGCCTGAGAAATGATCCCCTGCCCCTGATGAGATTCGTCCAGCCAGTAGCCGATTTCAGCAGTTTTATTCAGTGGTTCAATACGATTAAACGAGATAACGCCGATAAGTTCATCTTCTTTGAAAATCATGAACATTTTGGCATAGCCGCGTTGATGCAACATCACATTACCCTGCACCGTTTTTCGCGTGTCCTCTTCACTCTGAACGAACTGCGGCCAGTTTAGCGACTGCTGTAACCAGGTTTTATTTTTACAGATTAACTGATAAAGAGGTGTGACGTGACTTTCCGCAACAGCATGTAATTCAAGTGATTCGCTTACTTTTATCGTTTCAGTCATCTTATCTCCAGTCAATCCATGCTGTTGTTAAAAAAGCCGCCTGGCTGGCGGCTTAGGAAAGTTTACACCTCTTTGACGCTCTCCTGCTGCAGGATTTTGAGCATCTCATCTTTTAACTGTAGCTTTTGTTTTTTCATGCGGACCACTTCCGCATTGTACCCTCGACCGTCGGAACCTTCCTTTCTGGCAATTTCATGATCAAGTTTATTGTGTTTATCGAACAAGGACATAAAGCGAGGATTTTCGTTTTTCAGACGGGATATTAAATCTCGGTATTCTGGAAACATACGCACTCCCTGTTAGTGGCTGACAAGGTGTATCTGAAATACACACCATCAGATTACTCATTTAACTTAGGGAAAAATGCGAGCGGGATCGTGTTTAACCAGACGGCACCTCCCGAAGAAGGTGCCGAAGAAAAAACAATTAACTCATCACGCGGTCGTCAACATACTGACGTTTATCCGGCGCTGGCGGGAAATACTGATACAGCCATGTTTCACTGATAGCGTCCCCCTGACAACGCAGATACATCCGCATATCGACCGGATCAGTGGAGTCCGACGTCGGATACCAGTCAAACTGAATACGATAACCATCAATGGGTTCAATATAGAGAATTTCGATTTGCTTCGCTTCCCCACTGGACAGCGTAATCACCGGCTCAATGCCTTTTGGCGCGGCAGCTTTCAGATCACCACCAACGAAATCGACGGCAAAACGACGCGCCCATTTTTCGGGATAGTGTTCACCTGGCGCCCAACCTTCCGGGAAACCGCCCATGCCGGTACGCGTCGCCATAACGCGCGCTAATGGGCAATGAACAGGCGGTTGCGCACTCCAGTACAGACGATACTGGAATGCAAACTCATCACCTGCTTTTACAGCTTTTTCTGGCTGCCAGAAGCAGACAATGTTATCCAGCGTTTCGCCCGTTGTTGGGATTTCCATCAGGCCGATGGTGCCCTTACCCCACTTGTTACGCGGTTCCACCCACAGACTTGGGCGTTTGTTATACCAGCCCATAATGTCCTGATAATGGGAGAAGTCACGATCCAGTTGCAATAAACCAAACCCTTTCGGGTTGTTGTCGGTGTAAGCATTGAACTGCAATTTTTGCGGATTATTCAGCGGACGGCAAATCCACTCGCCGTTGCCCCGCCACATGGACAGACGATCAGAGTCATGAATTTGCGGATGAATTGTATCGCACATCCGACGTTCATTAGTACCGCAGCTGAACATACTGGTCATCGGCGCAATGCCCAGCTGTTTAATGTCTTTGCGCGCATACAGGTGATTTTCCACATCCATAATCACCTGACTTTTCTCACAATGGATAGTGAACTTATAGGCACCAGTAATGCTGGCGCTATCGAGCAACGCATAAACGGTAAAGGTAGTTGCCCCCGGTTTTACCGTATCAAACCAGAAGGCGGTAAAGTCGGGGAACTCTTCTTTACTGTCGGTGTAAGTGTCGATCGCCAGGCCGCGGGCCGACAAACCGTATTGATATGTATCATCAACGGCGCGGAAATAACTCGCGCCGAGAAATGATACTACATCACGGCGCGCCAGTTCGGGGGCTTTAAACACGCGAAAACCGGCAAAGCCGAGATCGCTTTGCCCTTCTAATTGTTTGGTATCAACACCTGCATCGTTGTATTTGAACAACTCCGGGCGAAAGTGAATTTCACGCGCCAGATGTGTTGCTGGATCTACAGAAAACATACGAACGCGGCGACGGAATCCCATTCCCATATGGAAGAACTGAGCGTCCAGTTGACGGTTCTCAACGTTATGCCAGAGCGATTTTTCGGCGTCGTATTGAATACTGTTATAAGCCTGCGGCGTCATTGTCGCCAGCGTGTCAGGTAACGGACGAGGCGCACCACGCCACGCTGTTTGCGCTAAGTCGTGCGCCATTGACTGTAGAATGGAGAAGTCAAAACGCTGGGTTTGCCCGTCGGCAATATCAGAATCTGCCGCGAATGCCGCCTGAGAAAAAAGAGAAGCAATGCCGCTGGTACCGCACACGGCGGCCATAGCCATTGAACCTTTAATAAATCGTCTACGATCCATACCTGAAAGTGAGTCCTTCTGGTGTTGTGAATGGTCCCGCGCTGGTCGTTTTCAGCGGCAAGAAAGTGCTTATTTATGACCGCTCACTCTAGACAATATTTATTAATAATCCAATTGTTGAACTGAGAGAATATGCATAAATCGGCATTTTTTTTATGTCGATGGGATGAGCCTGATTCGTTTGTAAAATCAGGCAAATTTTTGCAAAGGCGGATGGTCAGAATTTAAAGCAAACCACAGCGACGTTTACTGCGTTCTTCCGCTTCCTGATAAAGCTGGAACTCATCCAAAACCGGACAACCCAACGCCTGCTCAAATGCTTCGCGACTGGCATTACCGTGATTGCGTGCCTGCGTTTCATTACCCAGATTTGACTGGAAGATCCCCGCCGCGCTAACGGGCAAGAAATCTTCATAGGTAATGGGTTGCGCCGCGACCCAACCACGTTCAATTAAGGGCTGTGGATCGTCTCCGGGATGAATCGCCTGACGATGCGCCTCACCCGAAGGCGTCAGACGGTACCGGAACCATGCCAGCCCTTGCTGACGCATTAAAAACTCACTGTCAGGAAAAGTGCGGAAGGTTTCCTGTAAATGCATTTGGTGAGTGAGATTATCCTGCCCGGTTCCAGCGTTACGCAGAAGATCATCATACAGTTGTCGCCCTTTCGGCGTTAATGCCACGCCACGCTGCTCAATTTCACCAAAGCGCGCAGTATGCGTGCCCTGTTTCTGCCCCGCAAACAACACCGTCTCTTCCAGTGCTTTAAAGCTGGTCTGGCGTAGTAAAATCGGTACCTCGCGGCGCGGCGGCCCTTCGATCAGAATTTTTGGTTCAATTCCGCATTCAGGCATCATCGACTGCACCCGGTCAATATCCAGCGTACGTGGCGTCAGATGGTTGATATGGCATCCAGGAAAACAGACCACATCAGCAATCAACCGATGTTCGTTGTGCAAGGCGCGATAGGTTTCTTCATCTACCGTTGCTGACTGGTGCCAGCGAAACGTTTCCAGGGCTTCCTGCACAAACTCCTGTGCCTGTGTTTCGTTAAAACCGCCCCGCTGCTCATATTCCTCTAACAGTAGTCGACAACGTGGGGTGAAGATATCGCGCTGACGTAGAATCTCCGCCGCTTTCTGGCGCAAAATTTCGTTCTCGATAAGCTCAAGGCGGAGTAACGAGGTAAAAACGCGGAAGGGATTACGCGCCAGAGAAGCATCATCAATGGGCCGAAATGCTGTCGAATGTACCGGCACCCCCGCCTGCGAGAGATCGTAATAGCTCACCGGGTACATCCCCATAATGGCAAACATCCGCCGAAGAGTAGCAAGCTCTTGTGCAGTCCCAACGCGAATCGCCCCATGACGTTCAACATTCAGTCGCGCCAGCTCGTCTGCATTTACCATTTTTTCGTGCAGTTGAGGATTGTTTTCCAGCACAGCCAGATTCACATCAGCTACCAGTTCCAGCAGCGTGCCGTACTGCGGAACTTCTTGCTGGTACATGGCTGACATTGCCTGCGAAAACTGTTCCCGAATCTCATCCGCCGTGATGCTGTTCGCCATATTGTCTGCCTCCAGTGGTCAGTAATCTGGAGTGTAGGTAACCGCATTCACTCTGGCGGGAAGAATTTACAAACTGTGATCTCGCCGCGAAAACATCAATATTATCCATTTTGCTGTAACATGATTGCTTTAATTGTTAATAATATTTTGCAATCAAGTTATCATAATCAAACAACTTCACTTGTCAGCGACACCGCTTCGTTTTTAACATCGCTTATGGAAAAAAATAGTCTGTTTAGTCAGCGCATCCGTTTGCGCCACCTTCATACATTCGTAGCTGTCGCACAACAAGGAACTTTGGGGCGCGCGGCTGAAACCCTTAATTTGAGTCAACCTGCGCTCTCTAAGACATTGAATGAACTGGAGCAGCTGACGGGCGCTCGCTTGTTTGAGCGTGGTCGTCAGGGGGCGCAACTTACCTTACCCGGCGAACAATTTTTAACGCATGCAGTCAGAGTTCTTGACGCCATCAACACTGCCGGACAGTCGCTTCATCGTAAAGAAGGTCTTAATAATGATGTCGTCAGGGTTGGTGCACTACCTACTGCGGCACTGGGGATATTACCTTCGGTTATAGGTCAGTTTCATCAGCAACAAAAAGAAACGACCTTGCAAGTTGCGACAATGAGTAACCCTATGATTCTGGCGGGTTTGAAAACTGGGGAAATCGATATCGGCATTGGTCGGATGTCAGATCCTGAACTGATGACCGGGCTTAATTACGAACTGCTGTTTCTTGAATCGCTGAAGCTGGTTGTCCGCCCTAATCACCCGCTACTTCAGGAGAACGTAACGCTAAGCCGGGTGCTGGAATGGCCGGTCGTTGTATCACCAGAAGGCACTGCGCCACGCCAGCATTCAGATGCATTAGTACAGAGCCAGGGATGTAAAATTCCTTCGGGTTGTATCGAAACGCTGTCTGCTTCGCTATCTCGTCAACTTACGGTTGAATACGACTACGTGTGGTTTGTCCCTTCTGGCGCGGTAAAAGACGACCTGCGTCATGCCACGCTGGTGGCCCTGCCTGTTCCGGGACATGGTGCAGGCGAACCGATTGGAATACTGACCCGCGTAGATGCGACGTTCTCTTCTGGTTGCCAGTTGATGATTAACGCTATTCGAAAATCAATGCCGTTCTGAAAGGTGAAGGGATCTGTCGATCCCTCCTTGAACATTTTCACACCGTAGCGAAACTAACTGGTTCACCCGCTCCGCGAGGTTTTGCCGACACAGAATGTTTGTGCAGACGGAATACATCCACCGCCTCAGTTAATCGTGCCGCCTGTTCTTCAAGGGACAACGCCGCCGCTGAGGCCTCTTCTACCAGAGAAGCATTCTGTTGCGTCACCTTATCTATTTCAGAAATCGCCTGGCTAACCTGCGTTATGCCTCTACTTTGTTCATCCGAGGCGGCGGCGATTTCCTGCATGATATGTGTGACACTCGCGACGGCATCAACAATAGTGCTCATGGTTTTCCCTGCCGTTGCCACCTCATCCGACCCCAGGTCAATTAACCTGACTGATTCACTGATCAAGCCTTCAATCTCTTTCGCCGCTTGGGCGCTGCGGCTTGCGAGTGTCCGTACTTCGCTGGCGACAACGGCAAATCCACGGCCTTGCTCACCCGCTCGCGCGGCTTCAACGGCAGCATTCAGTGCCAGAATATTCGTCTGGAAAGCAATACTGTTGATGACGGCGGTGATCTCGGAAATTTTCTTCGAACTTGTAGAGATAGCGCCCATCGTTTTTACTACACCGGAAACCGTCTGCCCGCCATCGCTGGCTTTAATAGAAGCCTCTTGCGCCAGTTTGCTGGCATGATGCGCGTTATCCGCATTCTGTTTCACCGTCGCAGTGAGTTGCTCCATGCTAGCGGCAGTTTGTTCGATAGCCGCCGCTTGTTCTTCGGTGCGAGATGACAGGTCCGCATTGCCAGCTGAAATTTCGCTGGTGCCACGATAAATCTCTTCCGCACCCTGTCGAACAGTCCCTACTGTCATCCCCAGTGAATGCTGCATTTGCTGTAAATGACGACTTAAGCGACCGATTTCATTACGACCCGCCGGTTCATCCTTCATCGTCAGATCGCCACTAGCGATTTTTTCAATCCGTTGTGCGGCATGTTGCAGTGGACGAATGACGATCCGACGTAGCACCATAAATGTTATCAGCGTCATGACCAGGGCAAGCACAAACGCGCCAATCATGAACATCCCACCCAGGCGGGTGCGCTGATGGGCCAGTTCCGCCAGTTGGTTGGCTCTGGTGCTACGTATCTTAACGGCTTTGTTCAAAATATCGGTATAAGCATTATCCAGCGGTCGGATCTGCTCACTTTCATGATTGATAATCGCTTCAAACATGCCATTTTTGGCATATTTCAACATAGGTTGCATACCCGTGATATAAGCCTGAAAGCGTTGATTTAATTCAGTGTCGAGGGCTTCATCAGCAGGTGTTTTCACCGGTCGATTCTGATAAGCACGATAACCTTGCTGCGACTGTTTAATCTCCGATTCGGCTTGCGCAATATTTCGCTTCATTGCTTCCATTTCCGCAATACGACTCGCAGCCCCGGCCTGAATCATATTGATCCGGGCTGAACGCAAAAAATCTGAACTGTTCGCTAACCCGGTTCGAATCTCAATCTCCGCAGTAACATCACGCTGATCGCGATCGGCCTGCCAGAGGAAATAGCCAGCCAGAGCAGAACTTAATGCGAATAGAACTAAGATACCGCCAAGAATGCAGGCAAATAACGGAACCAGCCTGATGTGATGCAAAAAACCTAATCGCTGTGAGGGAGTTGTATTCATTACCGTTGTCTCTCGTCCAGGTTTACTCCTGATAGAAAGTCATCGGCACTTGACGGTAATTACTTACGACTAAAAGCCTCTTTGCGTCACATTTTTACAACAATTATTGCAGAGAAGGTTAATGCCATTGGAATGAAGAGAGTAACGAATGATTAAACGGGCTAACCCGAATGACGAAAAATTCTGGAAAACAGCACGCAATTTCGTGAAGTGATTATTTTCGTCCCTAAGGAAACCTCATAGGATGCCTGCGGGTGCCTGAGACTTTCTGTTTTCAGGCTAACCGGGAATCAGAAAGACGAAGGCCCCGACCGATATTTCTATCAACCGAGGCCAACGAATGAACATAGCAATTCAGATCTTAGCCTCTTACCCGCCATCCGGCAAGGAGAAAGGCTATGAAACGCAACCCTCTGGTGGTGTGTCTGCTCATTATCTGCATTACGATTCTGACATTCACACTCCTGACCCGACAAACGCTCTACGAACTGCGGTTCCGGGACGGTGATAAGGAGGTTGCTGCGCTCATGGCCTGCACGTCCAGGTAAGGGCAAGCGCGGGGATTTTCCCCGCGCATCTGACTAGCAGATTCATTATCTCATGGCACCCCTTTTACACTTCAGTTAGTGCATGTTTTTTTCGATGCACTAATAGAACCATCATTACAGACAAATTTGCCGCCTGCCGTACAGTGTGAGATCCCCCCTTTCGAACCAGAACAGGGTTTGCGCCCGGCATCGGCATAAAAGGAAACAAGCGTTCCCATAAACAAAATAAGTGCCAGTTTTTTCATATAACCTCCATGGTTTATCGAATCTTATGTTCGATTTGAACGTTATACGCTGGTTTATTTTGATACCGTTGATGAGATCAAAGATCGGGTGAATTGATTAAAAATAAGCCAGATGGACGTATGGGCAAGGATTATGGTTTTATTTGTCATACAAATAAATATAATAGGCGCTTCCGATGTAGACCCGTATTCTTCGCCTGTACCACGGGTCGGTTTTAGTACAGGCGTTTTCTTTAAATATCCTTCAGGAACGTTTACGCGGCATCATGCGTAGAAGTGTGTTGTCCTTCCAGAAATAGTGGTGTGCCAGTGCAGCCGCAGCGTGCAACCCGATGACAAAATATCCCAGATTCGCCAGCGTTTCATGCCACGACTTTAAGCTATCTACCCGGGTAATGACTCCAACTTATTGATAGTGTTTTATGTTCAGATAATGCCCGATGACTTTGTCATGCAGCTCCACCG
>NZ_JAVUPQ010000096.1:0-11067 GCF_032029835.1 Escherichia sp. AM3
CGGTGGAGCTGCATGACAAAGTCATCGGGCATTATCTGAACATAAAACACTATCAATAAGTTGGAGTCATTACCGAATTATCGTTATCCATCATTTTTCTTCCGTGCGAGCATTAAGACATCCGGGTTGACCTTTACACCGCTACGCGATAAGGCATCCAGGTTTACGGCAAATCTGACGTCATTATTGTGGATGATCAGACAAAAGGCGCTACCAATAATGCACTCGGTATTTTGTTCGGCAATTAATAATAACGCCTTTGACGGATATTGTTCGGTTAATTCCATCTGGAATGTCGGTGACTCGTTGCCAAAATAAAAACCATTGCAGCCTGAAATCATCGCCTCTTGTTGAGTGTGAATGATGACAGGCAGATAAGGCAAAGATGTCGCGGCATTCTCTTGTAGGGCGGTACTAAAACGTGAAGATGAAAAGATACATAACTTTGGTGGCCCTGATAGCGCAGGCCAGCGGGTGTAACTGACAATACCGGAAACCATCATACGCACGTTTTTCGCAACGTCAGAAGGCTCCTGAGCGAGTATTGGTGCTCCCGTCAGCAGGAGAATCAGAAGTAAGAACAGTCGGTGAGAAAAACGCATTCAGGGATCCCCACCATCTTCGCTCGAAATGCATCGATATTTTTTCAGAATGCTCATTAAAATATCATTTTTTCATGCAATCGTCATCAATGTGAGAAATAAAACACAATGAGTAAAATCTTATGTTTAATTTATTTGTGGGGTTTTAATTAATTTAATCGTATTGTGCTGGCATTTTCATCAGCCCCTTTTTGCCATACTTCATGCAGTTGGCTGGCATTTTCAACATTGTTGCAGCTGGCAGGAAAGCTTTTACCGGAAAGTCCTCGGGCATAAGTAAAATCGGTCTGGCAAGTTTTCTTTTGTCCTTCGGCATATCCTTTAAGGTATAGACCGCGATCCGCCTGTGAATCGCTAAATGCATCGTCATCTTTTATGGCGCTGCCCGATATCGCATCTTCCATACCAACATCATACCAGTCGGTGCTGGTCAAGGTTGGCGCGTGAGTATAAGGATCAATCTGACATCCGCTAACCAGTAAAGCCAACAAGGGGGCGATAAACTTTTTCATCATTTCTTTCTCCTTTTTCAAAGCATAGCGGATTGTTTTCAAAGGGAGTGTAAATTTATCTATACAGAAGTAAGGGTTGAAATCGCGACTAAATTGCCTGTGTAAATAAAAATGTACGAAATATGGATTGAAAACTTTACTTTATGTGTTATCGTTACGTCATCCTCGCTGAGGATCAACTATCGCAAACGAGCATAAACAGGATCGCCATCATGCAAAAAGACGCGCTGAATAACGTACATATTACCGACGAACAGGTTTTAATGACTCCGGAACAACTGAAGGCCGCTTTTCCATTGAGCCTGCAACAAGAAGCCCAGATTGCTGACTCGCGTAAAACCATTTCAGATATTATCGCCGGGCGCGATCCTCGTCTGCTGGTAGTATGTGGTCCTTGTTCCATTCATGATCCGGAAACTGCTCTGGAATATGCTCGTCGATTTAAAGCCCTTGCCGCAGAGGTCAGCGATAGCCTCTATCTGGTAATGCGCGTCTATTTTGAAAAACCCCGTACCACTGTCGGCTGGAAAGGGTTAATTAACGATCCCCATATGGATGGCTCTTTTGATGTAGAAGCCGGGCTGCAGATCGCGCGTAAATTGCTGCTTGAGCTGGTGAATATGGGACTGCCACTGGCGACGGAAGCGTTAGATCCGAATAGCCCGCAATACCTGGGCGATCTGTTTAGCTGGTCAGCAATTGGTGCTCGTACAACGGAATCGCAAACTCACCGTGAAATGGCCTCCGGGCTTTCCATGCCGGTTGGTTTTAAAAACGGCACCGACGGCAGTCTGGCAACAGCAATTAACGCTATGCGCGCCGCCGCCCAGCCGCACCGTTTTGTTGGCATTAACCAGGCAGGGCAGGTTGCGTTGCTACAAACTCAGGGGAATCCGGACGGCCATGTGATCCTGCGCGGTGGTAAAGCGCCGAACTATAGCCCTGCGGATGTTGCGCAATGTGAAAAAGAGATGGAACAGGCGGGACTGCGCCCGTCTCTGATGGTAGATTGCAGCCACGGTAATTCCAATAAAGATTATCGCCGTCAGCCTGCGGTGGCAGAATCCGTGGTTGCTCAAATCAAAGATGGCAATCGCTCAATTATTGGTCTGATGATCGAAAGTAATATCCACGAGGGCAATCAGTCTTCCGAGCAACCGCGCAGTGAAATGAAATACGGTGTATCCGTAACCGATGCCTGCATTAGCTGGGAAATGACCGATGCCTTGCTGCGTGAAATTCATCAGGATCTGAACGGGCAGCTGACGGCTCGCGTGGCTTAAGAGGTTTATTATGGTTGCTGAATTGACCGCATTACGCGATCAAATTGATGAAGTCGATAAAGCGCTGCTGAATTTATTAGCGAAGCGTCTGGAACTGGTTGCTGAAGTGGGCGAGGTGAAAAGCCGCTTTGGACTGCCTATTTATGTTCCGGAGCGCGAGGCATCTATGTTGGCCTCGCGGCGCGCAGAGGCGGAAGCTCTGGGTGTACCGCCAGATCTGATTGAGGATGTTTTGCGTCGGGTGATGCGTGAATCTTACTCCAGTGAAAACGACAAAGGATTTAAAACACTTTGTCCGTCACTGCGTCCGGTGGTTATCGTCGGCGGTGGCGGTCAGATGGGACGCCTGTTCGAGAAGATGCTGACACTATCGGGTTATCAGGTGCGGATTCTGGAGCAACATGACTGGGATCGAGCGGCTGATATTGTTGCCGATGCCGGAATGGTGATTGTTAGTGTGCCAATCCACGTTACTGAGCAAGTTATCGGCAAATTACCGCCTTTACCGAAAGATTGTATTCTGGTTGATCTGGCATCAGTGAAAAATGGACCATTACAGGCCATGCTGGCGGCGCACGATGGCCCGGTACTGGGGTTACACCCGATGTTCGGCCCGGACAGCGGTAGCCTGGCAAAGCAAGTTGTGGTCTGGTGTGATGGACGTAAGCCGGAAGCATACCAATGGTTTCTGGAGCAAATTCAGGTCTGGGGCGCTCGGCTGCATCGTATTAGCGCTGTCGAGCACGATCAGAATATGGCGTTTATTCAGGCTCTGCGCCACTTTGCTACTTTTGCTTATGGGCTGCATCTGGCAGAAGAAAATGTTCAGCTTGAGCAACTTCTGGCGCTCTCTTCGCCGATTTACCGCCTTGAGCTGGCGATGGTCGGGCGACTGTTTGCTCAGGATCCGCAGCTTTATGCCGACATTATTATGTCGTCAGAGAGTAATCTGGCGTTAATCAAACGTTACTATAAGCGTTTCGGCGAGGCGATTGAGTTGCTGGAGCAGGGCGATAAGCAGGCGTTTATTGACAGTTTCCGCAAGGTGGAGCACTGGTTCGGCGATTACGCACAGCGTTTTCAGAGTGAAAGCCGCGTGTTATTGCGTCAGGCGAATGACAACCGCCAGTAATAATCCAGTGCCGGATGATTCACATCATCCGGCACCTTTTCATCAGGTTGGATCAACAGGCACTACGTTCTCACTTGGGTAACAGCCCAATACCTTCATTGAACGGGTAATTTCCCCTAACTCTTTCAATGCTTTTTGCATTTCCGCTGATTCAAGATTGGCCTGAATATCCAGATAGAACATCTCTTCCCATGGATTACCGTGAATCGGGCGTGATTCCAGACGGGTCATAATCAGATTGTGGTTGCGCAGTACCAGCAACGCTTCAACCAGCGCACCGGCTTGTTGCCCGGTCGCCATTAACAACGTGGTTTTCGCCGGAACCTGATCAGACACGTTAATGGCTTTACGCGCCAACACCACAAATCGGGTGAAGTTTTGTCGCTGATTTGCTTCAATACGCTCCAGTACCTGCAAACCGTACAAAGTGCCGCCAGCTTCGCTTCCCAACGCAGCAACATGCGGTGATTTTGCCTGTGCAACCTTTTCCATTGCCGCAGACGTACTTTCGGTATATTCAATCTTCCAGTGCGGATAACGATTAAGGAATTTGCTGCATTGCTGGAATGGCTGCGGATGGCTGTAGACCGTATTGATGGTGGATAAATCAGTAGTGCCGGAGACCAACAAACAATGGTCGATAGTTAACGTCATCTCGCCAACAATCGACAAGCTGGTATGTTGCAGCAGATCGTAAACGTCGTTTATGGCACCGGAGCTGGTATTTTCAATCGGTACGACGGCATAGTCGGCCTGGCCGGTTTCCACCTGATTAAAAATATCGGCAAATTTGGCGCAGCCACTTTCAATGAATTGCTCAAAGTGACGGGCAGCGTACTGACGAGCGGCAAGATGTGAATAGGAGCCTTTGGGGCCGAGAAAAGCGATGCGTGCTGAGTGCGGATTAATTTTATTGAGATGTTGTTGGAGCAAAGCCTGCTGAGTTAATACGGAATCTTCAATGATGAGCTGGAACAGGCGAGTAATGTAATGGGCGTCCAGATGGTGCGCTTTACCGAGCGTAATTAATCTTTCCAGTAAATCGCGTTCACGATCAATATCACGTACCGGGCGATGCGAGAGCAGTTTGGCTTTTCCCACCTCGACGGCCAGTTCGCGCCGCTCTGCGAGTAATGCTAATAATTTTTCATCCAGCGCGCTGATTTTCTCTCGCAGCGCCAGTAACGGGTTTTCCGATGTCATAGTGTTGCCTTTTTGTTATCAATAAAAAAGGCCCCCGATTTGGGAGGCCTTATTGTTCGTCTTCGCATTCTGTTTCACACGACGAAACGCCTCCCTTTCAGGGGAAGGTAAAAAAGAATGCGAAGAAAAACGGTGTGTGTTTCATGTTTGTTTCCTTAAGTGACTTTAGTACAGTACCCGTACTGTTTTCACGCTGTCAACAAAAAACGCGCCCGAAGGCGCGTTGGCGATACACTCAATATAAAGGACTACTCTTCTTCAACTTCTTCGACGAAGTTGGCGTCTTTCACCGATGTTGCGGCACGACGTGCTTCGCCTTTGTGCTGCAGTTTATTGAGCTGCCGTTCCAGCTTGTTGATCAATTCGTTAATTGCGGTGTACATATCTTCATGTTTACCACTGGCAACCAGAACGCCGTTAGGTGTATTGATTGTGGCGTCAGCAACAAACCCTTGTGGCTCTTTGGACAGAATGATATGTGGATTAATCAGATGTGTTTGCCATTTTTCCAGTTTGGCGAGACGGTCTGCGACATGTTGGCGGATGGCCGGAGTAATTTCCATTTGTTTGCTGGTAATGTTCATTGTCATAAATTTTACCTCTTGTCTTCCCGTCTTGGTGAATTCAGCATACCGTTCCTGATGTCAAAATGTGTGATGAAAATCTCATAATTTTGTCACTTTTTGTCAACGAATCTTTTTTGTGAGAAATCGCAGGAAGAGGTGTTTTTTTACTTGAGGAATATCTCAAAGCGAGCCATATTTGATGAGATCGATAGCGACTAAATCGCTTCAGTTTCACAACTGACAGAATAAAAAAACGGCAGCTCAAGGGCTGCCGTTTTGTGTTTCAGGTTTCTGTTATGTATTGCTGCTGTTTGCGGCGATGATTTTCGCTACTTTTTCAGCTTGCGCATTCATCTGCATCTGACGGTATGCATTTTCCATCAGCGGCAGCGCATCACGCGTAGCCTGGGTATCCGGGTAGTCGCGCAACATGCCTTCTACGCGGTTAACGACGGCAACCCATGCGCCACGTTCTGTATAGTACTCGGCCACGGAGTATTCATATTTCGCCAGACGATCTTTCAGGAATACCAGACGTTTGGTGGCATCGGTGGTGTACTGACTGTTCGGATAGCCGCGCACCAGTTTGGAAAAGTCACTAAACGCAGCTCGTGCATGTTGAGGATCGCGATCGCTACGATCGACGCCAAAGAACCCTTGCAGCGCACTGTCATCCAGCGCCATATTGGTCAGGCCACGCATGTACATGACATAATCGATATTCGGATGGGTCGGGTTAAGGCGAATAAAACGATCGATGGCAGCCTGTGCTAACGGCAAATCGGCGTTTTTATAGTAGGCGTAGATGAGATCCAGCTGCACCTGCTGCGAATACGGACCAAACGGATAGCGATTATCTAACGCTTCCAGTTGCGTTATTGCCTGTCTCCAGTTACCGTCCTGCAGCTTTTGTTGTGCAGTCGCGTAAATTTCATTTGGCGGATTATCAGGTACTTCTTCCTTTGACCCCGAGCAACCCGCCAAAAACAGGCTTAGTGTGGCGGCTGCCACCAGATATTTCATGCGCGTCATGACGTTTTGACTTTCCTCAAAATGTAATACGGGAGATTCTCTGTTCCTGCTCCCGGTTAAGACCAGCTACAATAGCACACTATATTAAACGGCAAAGCCGTAAAACCCCAACGATAAACGAAGAAGCAGTATATATGGCACAACGAGTACAGCTCACTGCAACGGTGTCCGAAAACCAACTCGGTCAACGCTTAGATCAGGCTTTGGCCGAAATGTTCCCGGATTATTCACGTTCGCGAATAAAAGAATGGATCCTCGACCAGCGAGTGCTGGTTAACGGCAAATTTTGTGATAAGCCGAAAGAAAAAGTATTGGGTGGCGAGCAGGTTGCCATCAACGCTGAGATTGAAGAAGAAGCGCGTTTTGAACCGCAGGATATCCCGCTGGATATCGTCTATGAAGATGAAGACATTATTATCATTAATAAACCGCGCGACCTGGTGGTACATCCTGGCGCGGGTAACCCGGATGGCACGGTACTGAATGCGTTGCTTCATTACTATCCACCCATTGCCGATGTACCGCGTGCGGGCATCGTCCATCGTCTGGATAAAGACACCACTGGCCTGATGGTTGTGGCAAAAACCGTTCCGGCTCAGACGCGTTTAGTCGAATCTTTGCAACGGCGTGAAATTACTCGTGAGTATGAAGCGGTGGCGATTGGTCATATGACCGCAGGTGGCACAGTGGACGAGCCAATCAGTCGCCACCCGACCAAACGTACCCATATGGCGGTGCATCCGATGGGCAAACCAGCGGTGACTCACTATCGCATCATGGAACACTTCCGTGTGCACACGCGTCTGCGGTTGCGTCTGGAAACTGGACGTACGCACCAGATCCGCGTGCATATGGCCCATATCACTCATCCGCTGGTGGGCGATCCGGTTTATGGTGGCCGTCCGCGTCCGCCAAAAGGTGCTTCGGAAGCATTTATCTCCACGCTGCGTAAGTTTGACCGCCAGGCGCTACATGCAACCATGCTGCGTCTTTATCACCCGATCTCCGGCATCGAAATGGAATGGCATGCGCCTATTCCACAAGATATGGTGGAGCTGATTGAGGTGATGCGCGCCGATTTCGAAGAACATAAGGATGAAGTGGACTGGTTATGAGTAAGCTGATTGTCCCGCAGTGGCCGCTGCCAAAGGGTGTTGCGGCTTGTAGCTCTACTCGTATCGGCGGCGTGAGCTTGCCCCCGTATGACTCGCTCAACCTCGGTGCCCATTGTGGCGATAACCCGGATCACGTTGAGGAGAATCGCAAGCGACTTTTTGCTGCGGGCAATTTGCCTTCTAAACCGGTCTGGCTTGAGCAGGTACACGGCAAAGATGTGCTTAAGCTTACTGGCGAACCTTATGCCTCAAAACGAGCAGATGCCTCTTATAGCAATACGCCTGGCACGGTTTGCGCAGTGATGACTGCCGACTGCCTCCCTGTGCTGTTTTGCAATCGAGCGGGAACGGAAGTCGCCGCCGCTCATGCTGGCTGGCGTGGACTGTGCGCAGGCGTGCTGGAAGAGACAGTTTCCTGTTTTGCTGATAATCCGGAAAATATTCTCGCCTGGTTAGGGCCGGCAATTGGTCCACGCGCGTTCGAAGTGGGGGCGAAGGTTCGCGAGGCGTTTATGGCAGCAGACGCCAAAGCGAGTACAGCTTTCATTCAGCATGGTGATAAGTATCTGGCGGATATTTATCTGCTTGCCCGGCAGCGTCTGGCGAGCGTTGGTGTTGAACAAATTTTCGGCGGCGACCGTTGTACATATACGGAAAATGAGACTTTCTTCTCTTATCGTCGCGACAAGACCACCGGGCGTATGGCAAGTTTCATTTGGCTGATATAACCTAAAGAATCAAGACGATCCGGTACGCGTGATTTTCTTTTCACATTAATCTGGTCAATAACCTTGAATAATTGAGGGATGACCTCATTTAATCTCCAGTAGCAACTTTGATCCGTTATGGGAGGAGTTATGCGTCTGGATCGTCTTACTAATAAATTCCAGCTTGCTCTTGCCGATGCCCAATCACTTGCACTCGGGCACGACAACCAATTCATCGAACCACTTCATTTAATGAGCGCCCTGCTGAATCAGGAAGGGGGTTCGGTTAGTCCTTTGTTAACATCAGCTGGCATAAATGCTGGCCAGTTGCGCACAGATATCAATCAGGCATTAAATCGTTTACCGCAGGTTGAAGGTACTGGTGGTGATGTCCAGCCATCACAGGATCTGGTGCGCGTTCTTAATCTTTGCGACAAGCTGGCGCAAAAACGTGGTGATAACTTTATCTCGTCAGAACTGTTCGTTCTGGCGGCACTTGAGTCTCGCGGCACGCTGGCCGACATCCTGAAAGCAGCAGGGGCGACCACCGCCAACATTACTCAAGCGATTGAACAAATGCGTGGAGGTGAAAGCGTGAACGATCAAGGTGCTGAAGACCAACGTCAGGCTTTGAAAAAATATACCATCGACCTTACCGAACGAGCCGAACAGGGCAAACTCGATCCGGTGATTGGTCGTGATGAAGAAATTCGCCGTACCATTCAGGTGCTGCAACGTCGTACTAAAAATAACCCGGTACTGATTGGTGAACCCGGCGTCGGTAAAACTGCCATCGTTGAAGGTCTGGCGCAGCGTATTATCAACGGCGAAGTGCCGGAAGGGTTGAAAGGCCGCCGGGTACTGGCGCTGGATATGGGCGCGCTGGTGGCTGGGGCGAAATATCGCGGTGAGTTTGAAGAACGTTTAAAAGGCGTGCTTAACGATCTTGCCAAACAGGAAGGCAACGTCATCCTGTTTATCGACGAATTACATACCATGGTCGGCGCGGGTAAAGCCGATGGCGCAATGGACGCCGGAAACATGCTGAAACCGGCGCTGGCGCGTGGTGAATTGCACTGCGTAGGTGCCACGACGCTTGACGAATATCGCCAGTACATCGAAAAAGATGCTGCGCTGGAACGTCGTTTCCAGAAAGTGTTTGTTGCCGAGCCTTCTGTTGAAGATACCATTGCGATTCTGCGTGGCCTGAAAGAACGTTACGAATTGCACCACCATGTGCAAATTACTGACCCGGCAATTGTTGCAGCGGCGACGTTGTCTCATCGCTACATTGCTGACCGTCAGCTGCCGGATAAAGCCATCGACCTGATCGATGAAGCAGCATCCAGCATTCGTATGCAGATTGACTCAAAACCAGAAGAACTCGACCGACTCGATCGTCGTATCATCCAGCTCAAACTGGAACAACAGGCGTTAATGAAAGAGTCTGATGAAGCCAGTAAAAAACGCCTGGATATGCTCAACGAAGAACTGAGCGACAAAGAACGTCAGTACTCCGAGTTAGAAGAAGAGTGGAAAGCAGAGAAGGCATCGCTTTCTGGTACGCAGACCATTAAAGCGGAACTGGAACAGGCGAAAATCGCTATTGAACAGGCTCGCCGTGTGGGGGACCTGGCGCGGATGTCTGAACTGCAATACGGCAAAATCCCGGAACTGGAAAAGCAACTGGAAGCCGCAACGCAGCTCGAAGGCAAAACTATGCGTCTGTTGCGTAATAAAGTGACCGACGCCGAAATTGCTGAAGTGCTGGCGCGTTGGACGGGGATTCCGGTTTCTCGCATGATGGAAAGCGAGCGCGAAAAACTGCTGCGTATGGAGCAAGAACTGCACCATCGCGTCATTGGTCAGAACGAAGCGGTTGATGCGGTATCTAACGCTATTCGCCGTAGCCGTGCGGGGTTGGCGGATCCAAATCGCCCGATTGGTTCATTCCTGTTCCTCGGCCCAACGGGTGTGGGGAAAACAGAGCTTTGTAAGGCGCTGGCGAACTTTATGTTTGATAGCGACGAGGCGATGGTCCGTATAGATATGTCCGAGTTTATGGAGAAACACTCGGTGTCTCGTTTGGTTGGTGCGCCTCCGGGATATGTCGGTTATGAAGAAGGTGGCTACCTGACCGAAGCTGTGCGTCGTCGTCCGTATTCCGTCATCCTGCTGGATGAAGTGGAAAAAGCGCATCCGGATGTCTTCAACATTCTGTTGCAGGTACTGGATGATGGTCGTCTGACTGACGGGCAGGGGAGAACGGTCGACTTCCGTAATACGGTTGTCATTATGACCTCTAACCTCGGTTCCGATTTGATTCAGGAACGCTTCGGTGAACTGGATTATGCGCACATGAAAGAGCTGGTGCTCGGTGTGGTAAGCCATAACTTCCGTCCGGAATTCATTAACCGTATTGATGAAGTGGTGGTCTTCCATCCGCTGGGTGAACAGCACATTGCCTCGATTGCGCAGATTCAGTTGAAACGTCTGTACAAACGTCTGGAAGAACGTGGTTATGAAATCCACATTTCTGACGAGGCGCTGAAACTGCTGAGCGAGAACGGTTACGATCCAGTCTATGGTGCACGTCCTTTGAAACGTGCTATCCAGCAGCAGATCGAAAACCCGCTGGCACAGCAAATACTGTCTGGTGAATTGGTTCCGGGTAAAGTGATTCGCCTGGAAGTTAATGAAGACCGGATTGTCGCCGTCCAGTAAATGATAAAACGAGCCCTTCGGGGCTCGTTTTTGTCTATAAGTTAGACGGAAAAGACTATATTTAAGATGTTTTGCCTGAAAAATGAGCGAACGATAAAGTTTTTATATTTTTCGCTTGTCAGGCCGGAATAACTCCCTATAATGCGCCACCACTGACACGGAACAACGGCAAACACGCCGCCGGGTCAGCG
>NZ_JAVUPQ010000097.1:0-10225 GCF_032029835.1 Escherichia sp. AM3
GAGCGGTAGTTCAGTCGGTTAGAATACCTGCCTGTCACGCAGGGGGTCGCGGGTTCGAGTCCCGTCCGTTCCGCCACTTATTAAGAAGCCTCGAGTTAACGCTCGAGGTTTTTTTTCGTCTGTATATCTATTATTGCCAGAATCGCAAAAATCCTCTGCATTTTACGCTCTTTTTCCTCAACAGTCTGAAGCCCATAATCACCTCAGTTAACGAAAATAGCATTAAAAGAGGCATATTATGGCTATCCCTGCATTTGGTTTAGGTACTTTCCGTCTGAAAGACGACGTTGTTATTTTATCTGTGAAAACGGCGCTTGAACTTGGTTATCGCGCAATTGATACTGCACAAATCTATGATAACGAAGCCGCAGTAGGTCAGGCGATTGCAGAAAGTGGCGTGCCACGTCATGAACTCTACATCACCACTAAAATCTGGATTGAAAATCTCAGCAAAGACAAATTGATCCCGAGTCTGAAAGAGAGCCTGCAAAAATTGCGTACTGATTATGTTGATCTGACTCTAATCCACTGGCCGTCACCAAACGATGAAGTCTCTGTTGAAGAGTTTATGCAGGCGCTGCTGGAAGCCAAAAAAGAAGGGTTGACGCGTGAGATCGGTATTTCCAACTTCACGATCCCATTGATGGAAAAGGCGATTGCTGCTGTTGGCGCTGAAAACATCGCTACTAACCAGATTGAACTCTCTCCTTATCTGCAAAACCGTAAAGTGGTTGCCTGGGCTAAACAGCACGGCATCCATATTACTTCCTATATGACGCTGGCGTATGGTAAGGCCCTGAAAGATGAGGTTATTGCTCGTATCGCAGCTAAACACAATGCGACTCCGGCACAAGTGATTCTGGCGTGGGCTATGGGGGAAGGTTACTCAGTAATTCCTTCTTCTACTAAACGTAAAAACCTGGAAAGTAATCTTAAGGCACAAAATTTACAGCTTGATGCCGAAGATAAAAAAGCGATCGCCGCACTGGATTGCAACGACCGCCTGGTTAGCCCGGAAGGTCTGGCTCCTGAATGGGATTAAGCCTCTCTGACAGCTCCTCCGGGAGCTGTTTTTACATGCTCGCTAAGGAAATCGATAAAAGCCCGGATGCGCGTACTTACCGCACGGTCGCTGTAATAGACGGCACTGAATGGCATTTCCACTGGCAACACTTTATCTGCCATTAACTCCACCAATTCTCCGCGAGCGATTTCTTTGTCGATCATGTAGTCGGACAAACACGCAATCCCGTTGCCACTCAGGCAAAGCTGTTTCAGTGTTTCCCCACTATTGGATGACAAACCGTACTTCACCTCATGTAATTGTCCATCACTACAGGCTATCGGCCAGGTATTGAGGGAAGTGGGTTCAGTGAATCCCAGGCAAACATGTTGCTTTAAATCGTCGATCGTTTCTGGCTTCCCGTAGCGGGAAATATAATCGGGGGAGGCGATAATTTTTCGATAACTGTTAAATAACGGCCTGGCACGTAAGCTGGAATCCGTTAACGTACCAGCGCGTATCGCGACATCCACTTTTCTTTCGATCAAATTAATAATCGTTTCGGAGGAGACTAGCGACAAAGTGACTTCCGGATAGCGTTCACGGAAAGGCTTAATTAACGGCATCAGAAAGTGCAGCACCACTGGAGTTGCGGCATCGATCCGTAACAGTCCACGCGGTGTATTACGCGTCTCCATAATTTCTGATTCTGCCGCAGCCATCTCCTGCAAAATTGACTGTACGCGACGAAAATAACGCTCGCCTTCTTCCGTCAGGCTAAGTTGTCGCGTGGTCCGATTAAGCAGGCTAACGCCAAGTTTCATCTCCAGCTTTTTCACCGCCCGGCTTACCGCTGAGTTTGCTTGCCCTAATTGTTCCGCTGCCCGGCTAAAGCTGCCGCTTTCGACGACCGAAACAAAAATGGCGAGTTCTTCCGACGTGGCTTTCATTTTTGCTCCTGTTGCAAAATAGAAGAGATATTTTGAATTTATTTGTCATTAAACCATCAGGATGCGTGATATGTCATGCGATTTAATGTTCTCCATAATGAGCAAAATTCTGACCGGTGTAAGCACTTGCTTACATAACAATATACAATTGCTCGTTGAAAGAGTGAGCTAAAATCCCTATAACAGTAGAACCCTCCCGAGTGCGGAAGGGTTGACGTAATAGAGGTTTCAAAGTCAAAAGTGCGAAAAAACACCTATGCCATGCGCTATGTTGCCGGACAACCTGCGGAAAGGATCTTACCGCCGGGGTCTTTTGCGAGCATCGGCCAGGCATTACCACCTGGGGAACCGTTAAGTACCGAAGAGCGTATTCGGATCCTGGTGTGGAACATATACAAACAGCAACGCGCTGAATGGTTGTCGGTATTAAAGAACTACGGCAAAGATGCACATCTGGTGTTATTGCAGGAAGCGCAGACAACGCCAGAGTTAGTACAGTTTGCGACCGCTAACTATCTTGCCGCCGATCAGGTACCCGCTTTCGTGCTGCCACAACATCCTTCTGGCGTAATGACCCTTTCGGCGGCACATCCAGTGTATTGCTGCCCGTTACGTGAACGAGAACCCATTTTGCGTCTGGCGAAGTCGGCACTGGTGACGGTCTATCCATTACCTGACACCCGCCTGTTGATGGTGGTTAATATACACGCCGTCAACTTCAGTCTGGGCGTGGATGTCTATAGTAAGCAGTTACTTCCTATTGGTGATCAGATAGCTCACCACAGCGGCCCGGTCATTATGGCGGGAGATTTCAATGCCTGGAGCCGTAGAAGGATGAACGCGTTATATCGCTTTGCGCGGGAAATGTCGCTGCGCCAGGTGCGTTTTACCGATGATCAGCGCCGTCGGGCGTTTGGTCGCCCGCTCGATTTTGTTTTCTACCGTGGTCTGAACGTCAGTGAAGCTTCTGTACTGGTTACGCGCGCTTCCGATCACAATCCGCTACTCGTTGAATTCAGTCCCGGCAAGCCTGATAAATAAGGTATGTCAGGTCTGCCACAGGGCAGACCAACGTTTGTCGCTGCGCAAAACGTGAGCACGGTGGTGGCGTATGACTTATCTGCCCACATGCTGGATGTCGTGGCACAAGCTGCCGAAGTCCGGCAACTGAAAAATATCACCACCCGCCAGGGTTATGCCGAAAGTCTGCCATTTGCCGATAACGCATTTGATATTGTTATCAGCCGTTATTCTGCCCATCACTGGCATGATGTTGGTGCAGCACTGCGTGAAGTGAACCGGATATTGAAACCTGGCGGTAGGCTGATTGTGATGGACGTAATGTCTCCGGGCCACCCAGTGCGCGACATCTGGTTACAGACGGTAGAAGCATTACGCGATACCTCTCACGTACGAAACTACGCCAGCGGTGAGTGGTTGACGTTAATCAATGAAGCCAATCTGATAGTTGATAATTTAATTACAGATAAGTTACCGCTGGAATTTTCTTCATGGGTCGTGAGAATGCGTACGCCAGAAGCGTTAGTAGACGCTATTCGCATTTACCAACAGAGCGCATCGACAGAGGTGAGAACGTATTTTTCCTTGCAGACTGATGGCTCTTTCACCAGTGATATCATCATGGTAGAAGCACATAAAGCGGCATAAATAAAAAAGGCACCGGGGGAATCGGTGCCTTTTTATTATCTGGTTTGTCAGGAATCTGGCATGTTGTTGTTTTTCACAAACAACGTCAGCTTGTCGCCTGGTTGCAGATTCGCAGTGTCGCTGTTCCAGCGCATCACATCTTTGATGTTCACGCCGTGGCGTTTAGCAATGCTTGAAAGCGAATCGCCTTTGCGCACACGATACGTAATGCTATCGCTGTTGTTTGCCAACCGCTGTGCGCTACTGCCTGCACCAATCGTCAAACTTTGGCCTGGCTTCAGCTTAGATCCGCGCAGTTTGTTCCACTGCTGCAAATCTTTGGTGCTTACGCCGAGACGTGAAGCGATGCTTGAAAGCGTGTCGCCAGAGCGTACGGTGTAAACACGGCTGTTAAGCGGCGTATTGTCGGCAACCAGCGTCGACTGTACAGCAGCAATTTCGCCTGAAGCGAGAGATTCACGCAGTTGATCTGCATGCTTCTTTGGCACCATCACGTACTGCGGCCCACTTGCGCCCAGCGTGGAGCCTTTCACGCCAGCGTTGAATGTCTTCAGCTTGCTGACGGAAATCCCCGCCATATCTGCAACCTTCGCCATTTCAACCGGGCTACTCAGGTGCACACGCGCCAGAGCACGGCTTTCATCGGTCGTTGGCAGACGTACGCCATAACGCTTGCTGTTTTTGAGAATATCACTCAATGCCAGCATTTTAGGCACGTACTGCTTCGTTTCCTGCGGCAACGGTAACGACCAGAAGTCCGTGGATTTCCCACGCGCTTTGTTCGTTTTAATTGCCTTCATGACCCGACCTTCGCCGCTGTTATAAGCCGCTACGGTCAGAAGCCAGTCGCCGTCAAACATTTTGTTCAGACGCTGCATCATATTCAGCGCGGCAGTTGTTGAAGCAACAACATCGCGACGCGCGTCATAATTGCGGGTCTGTTTCAAACCATAATTGCGCCCCGTGCTCGGAATGATCTGCCAGATGCCTGCGGCATTGGCGCCAGACGTTGCGTGAGGATCAAAAGCGCTCTCCACTATGGGTAGTAGTACCAGTTCCATAGGCATGTTACGTTTTTTAACTTGCCCTGCTATCCAGTACATATACGGCTCTGCCCGTAAAGTTACATCGTGGAGATAGCTCTTATTGCGTAAATATTTCTGTTTCTGTTCGCGAATCCGGTCATTTTCCGGAATTCCCATCTTTAGCTCGTCGCCAATGAAAGCCCACAAGTCACCATCTGGCGCGATAGACGTCCCATCGTCCATCCATCGTGCCTGACTTGTAAACTTTGCTGCTTCCCCTTGACCAGCTGCAGAAAGGCTCTGTGCGTGCTGTTGAACGTTGCCGGTACTCTGGCAACCCACGAGCAGGACAGAGGCGAGTAATATCGCTTTTGCCTTCATGTGTGTGTCAATAGTTGCTTAAAAGACGACCGATCATAACGGCGAACGGAGCCGATGACAAGAAAGTTTTATCAGAACCTATCTTTCTTTGACCTTAACCATGCAAAACGCTCTTCAGGTTGTTGCAATAATGTTTCTTCATTAATTACATTAATTAAATCAATATCTTCCGTTCTTAAAAAAACATTAATTTGCCGCTCATTTTTCAGAATTACGGGTAGTGTTATTTGATTTTTTGCCCGTAACTCCTTAACTTTACGATAATAATCATTTATGGACAAATCGTGCGGAAGAATACTCAAAGCAAACTTCATATTTGATAAGGTATATTCATGAGCACAACATACCAATGTATCGTCAGGTAACACACTTAACTTTTTAAGTGATTGATACATTTGTGATGCTGTCCCTTCAAACAACCGACCACACCCACCAGAAAACAGTGTGTCGCCGCAAAATAGATAAGGTTTACTGAAGTAACAGATATGTCCTAAAGTGTGACCCGGCGTAGCAATTACACTAAATTCATGCCCCAAAACGAAGGCAGTTTCGCCATCTTTGACTACCTGTGTTGTTCCCTTATCTTGTGTCTCTTGTGGACCATACACCACAATTTGTGGAAACTTTTCCACCAGTTCTTTTACGCCGCCAACGTGATCGTGGTGATGGTGGGTGAGAAATATGGCCTCCGGTTGCCAGTTATTGGCGGCAATGGCGTTTAATACTGGCTCTGCGTCTCCGGGATCGACAATCAGGCAGCGACCTGCTTCATCATTCAAAACCCAGATGTAATTGTCATCAAAGGCGGGAATACTGTTAAGATTCATAGATTACCTCTTAGTGTGAAACGGAAGGTTGTGATGAAACCGGCAAGAGTCCCTCAAACTGTCGTGGCTCCTGATCGCTGGGGCGATTTGCCCTGGGGAGAGCTTTATCGCAAGGCGCTGGAGCGCCAGCTCAACCCGTGGTTCACTAAAATGTATGGTTTTCATCTGCTTAAGATTGGCAATTTAAGCGCAGAAATCAATTGCGAAGCGTGCGCGGTTTCTCATCAAGTGAATGTTTCTGCGCAAGGAATGCCCGTCCAGGTGCAGGCGGATCCACTTCATCTTCCTTTTGCCGATAAATCCGTTGATGTTTGTCTACTGGCACATACATTGCCGTGGTGCACCGATCCGCATCGTTTATTGCGTGAAACCGATCGGGTATTGATTGATGATGGCTGGCTGGTGATTAGTGGCTTCAATCCCATTAGTTTAATGGGATTACGCAAACTTGTGCCGGTATTGCGAAAAACCTCGCCCTATAACAGCCGGATGTTTACTCTGATGCGGCAACTGGACTGGCTCTCTTTGTTGAATTTTGAAGTGCTGCACGCCAGCCGTTTCCACGTTCTCCCGTGGAACAAACACGGAGGAAAACTATTGAATGCGCATATTCCTGCGCTTGGTTGCTTACAACTTATTGTTGCCCGGAAACGGACTATTCCTTTAACGCTAAACCCGATGAAACAGAGTAAAAACAAGCCACGAATTCGCCAGGCGGTTGGAGCCACCCGGCAATGTCGTAAACCACAAGCTTAAACTTCGACTTGGTAGCCCGTATCTTCCAGTGTGGGATTCATCGCCGCGGCACGAGCCAGTTCATCACAGCGTTCGTTTTCCGGGTGTCCGGCATGGCCTTTAACCCATTCCCATTTGATTTGATGTTGCCCTAGGGCAGCATCAAGACGTTGCCAGAGATCGACATTTTTTACTGGTTTTTTGTCTGCGGTTTTCCAGCCACGTTTTTTCCAGTTATGGATCCACTGGGTGATACCCTGGCGGACATACTGGCTGTCGGTACTCAAAATGACTTCGCAATGTTCTTTTAACGCCTCCAGCGCGACAATAGCGGCCATCAACTCCATACGGTTGTTGGTGGTGCGGGTGTAGCCTGCGCTAAAGGTTTTCTCGCGTCCGCGATAGCGTAAAATAGCGCCGTAACCCCCAGGTCCTGGATTGCCCAGACACGAACCATCGGTGAAAATTTCTACCTGTTTAAGCATCTCTGGTAGACTTCCTGTAATTGAATCGAACTGTAAAACGATAAGTCTGACATAAATGACCGCTATGAGCACTGCAATTACACGCCAGATCGTTCTCGATACCGAAACCACCGGTATGAACCAGATTGGTGCGCACTATGAAGGCCACAAGATCATTGAGATTGGTGCCGTTGAAGTGGTGAACCGTCGCCTGACGGGCAATAACTTCCATGTTTATCTCAAACCCGATCGGCTGGTGGATCCGGAAGCCTTTGGCGTACATGGTATTGCCGATGAATTTTTGCTCGATAAGCCCACGTTTGCCGAAGTAGCCGATGAGTTCATGGACTATATCCGCGGCGCGGAGTTGGTGATCCATAACGCAGCGTTCGATATCGGCTTTATGGACTACGAGTTTTCGTTGCTTAAGCGCGATATTCCGAAGACCAATACCTTCTGTAAGGTCACCGATAGCCTTGCGGTGGCGAGGAAAATGTTTCCTGGTAAGCGCAACAGCCTCGATGCGTTATGTGCCCGCTACGAAATAGATAACAGTAAACGAACGCTACACGGGGCATTACTCGATGCCCAGATCCTTGCGGAAGTTTATCTGGCGATGACCGGTGGTCAAACGTCGATGGCTTTTGCGATGGAAGGAGAGACACAACAGCAACAAGGTGAAGCAACAATTCAGCGCATTGTACGTCAGGCAAGTAAGTTACGCGTTGTTTTTGCGACAGATGACGAGCTTGCAGCACATGAAGCCCGTCTTGATCTGGTGCAGAAGAAGGGCGGAAGCTGCCTCTGGCGGGCATAAATACCTGTAAAAGGCGCTAAAAATAGCGACTTGGGCGATTTTTGCAGCAAACGATTCAAAAGATGAGAAAAACCGTTGACGAAGGTCGAGGCAATCCGTAATATTCGCCTCGTTCCCAACGGAACACAACGCGGAGCGGTAGTTCAGTCGGTTAGAATACCTGCCTGTCACGCAGGGGGTCGCGGGTTCGAGTCCCGTCCGTTCCGCCAAATTCACTCATGAAAATGAGTTCAGAGAACCGCAAGATTTTTAATTTTGCGGTTTTTTTGCATTTAAATCCCGCTATTTCTTCGGTCTATGGTTTTGTTATGCTGTAAATGTGTTAATCACATATGGTAGACCATATCATTAATATTTAATCATACTATCGAATCATTCAATTTAAATATATTTGAATGTTATGATTTTCATTTTTCTATTGATTTAATGAATTTATATATACTGTTATTTTTGTTTGTTCTTATTCAAGTGGAGTATATAATTAAAAATCGTTAGCTAAACATTACCATGATTATGACAGGCGAGGGAGTGTCCGATTATGAATTTAAGAAGGGTTTGTTGTATATGTGTATTATTCTCGCTGCTTGCAGGATGTGCCTCTGAATCTTCTATTGATGAAAAGAAGAAAAAAGCTCAAGTCACACAAAGTAATATTAATAAAAACACTCCCCAGCAACTGACAGACAAAGATTTATTCGGTAATGAAACCACTCTGGCCGTATCCGAAGAGGATATTCAAGCTGCGCTTGATGGAGATGAGTTCCGCGTTCCCCTTAATTCTCCTGTAATACTTGTTCAATCCGGCAACCGCGCACCGGAAACCATTATGCAGGAGGAGATGCGAAAATATTATACTGTTTCCACATTCTCTGGTATCCCGGACAGGCAAAAGCCTCTGACTTGTAACAAAAACAAAGATAAAAATGAGAACGAGGATGTTGCCAGTGCTGAGAATATGAACTGGATGCAGGCACTGCGTTTTGTGGCTGCAAAAGGACATCAGAAAGCGATTATTGTTTACCAGGATATGTTGCAGACAGGAAAATATGACTCTGCGCTGAAATCAACAGTATGGTCCGACTATAAAAATGACAAACTCACTGACGCTATCTCCCTGCGCTACCTGGTACGTTTCACGCTGGTGGATGTGGCAACAGGTGAGTGGGCTACCTGGTCGCCGGTGAATTATGAATATAAAGTGCTTCCACCATTGCCCGACAAGAATGAAGCCAGTACGACTGATATGACAGAGCAGCAAATCATGCAACTTAAGCAAAAGACCTATAAAGCGATGGTAAAAGATTTGGTTAACCGCTATCAATAATAAATTATATCTGCCGCCAGGAATTTCTGGCGGCAATAATACAAAATTCTTTGCATAAGAAATTTTTCTTGACAAAGACAGTGCAAGAAAGGACATGGAATCCGGAGTTAAAAACTGTTTGTTTTAGAATATTTAATTATTTAACTGCTGAATCTTCCTTGCGAGAAATATATCCATTATTACATTTCATGCCATTTTTAATATAGATTGCTCCTGGGAAAATTCCCGTATTATTACCGCAGGGGTGATAATTAGTATTGACATATCCTGTGACAAAAGGAGCTATTAAAGGTGCTATTACGATAGCTATTAGTAAAAATATAAGAGTTAGCTGTATTGTTATGTCTGTGGCGAAATTGACTACCTTCGTTTTTTTGATTAAGAATGATTTTATTATCGTAAGTAAAATTACATGAATATTTAAAAAGGAAAACGACATGAAACCGAAGCACAGAATCAACATTCTCCAATCATAAAATATTTCCGTGGAGCATTTTATTATTGAATATAGAGGTTTAACTCCGGTAAAAAACAAAGAAGCATTGAATGCAGGGAAAAATAATATGGCCATAAAAAACATCGAAAGAAACTCTTTTAATTTAACATGTAAACGCATGGTTAATCCTCATATCACGGGTGGAGTGTTAAGAACATACATAAATGGAGTCATGTTTTCCCTTTTCCATTTATCAAGTTCCTGTTGCCGTTTTAGTCCATCTCTAATTGCATATTTTAATTTTTCTGATAAATGGCATTGAGCATCGATTTCATTTAAAACAACTGTACACACTATCCCTGTCAGTAAAATTGCTCCTCCGACAAGAATTACTGGAAAGCCAAAGCTAACACAGGCAAAAGAAGCCAGACTTCCAATAGCGGTTGCAACACCACCGGCTATAACTGCTTTGGCCACATCCATTGAAAAATCGCCAAGAAAATTAACCAGATCTCGCTCTGGGTGATGCTGCCAACTTACTGATTTAGTGTATGATGGTGTTTTTGAGGTGCTCCAGTGGCTTCTGTTTCTATCA
>NZ_JAVUPQ010000098.1:0-9847 GCF_032029835.1 Escherichia sp. AM3
GTTCTCAAAATCGGTGGAGCTGCATGACAAAGTCATCGGGCATTATCTGAACATAAAACACTATCAATAAGTTGGAGGCATTACCAATGCTGAGAATGTTCTCACGCAAACAACATCATGGACATTAAAATCAAGATATGTGAATGTTAATTCTGTCAATAAAGTCAACGTAAAGAGTAAAGTTAAAAACAGTTATATCTCACGATCTGTCAATGATGAGTTTAGTTTAACAGATGATGAAATCAATTCTTTTAAAGAAACGTTAGTCCTTTCCTCTATTGATTCACTGAGTAAACTGGTTCTTAATAATCCTCTTTCTGTATTGTTTACATCGACTGTACGAAGGAATAATAATCGAGCTAAGATGAATGTCGAGTTCGACTCATGGATTTGCACCAGATGTTGTTGATACATGATATTTTACATTGCAAGGAGATGTCTAAAATGAAAGATGTTGATCAAAACTTTGATGCTTTAGACTGCCATATACTGCGAGAATATTTAATTTTATTGTTTTATGATTAACGAGGTTCCATCTTTTTGTTATCTATTTTAGTTTACCTTGCACAATGCATTATTGCTCTGTTACCAATGCTCAAAATAAAAGCATGCTTACCTTGCTTTAGTATATTATAGCTTACACTTTTTTCTGGAAAGACATAAAAATCAGGAATAAGTTGTGCAAGTCTATCATCATCAACTTGATCCATAATCTCAAACTTATTAACTTTCTTTGATGTTAAATGGGCTGTGTCATAGTTTTCAATCCATGTGTATTCAATATTTCGCCGTATTGATTTACTTTCTCTGTTACCTTGTTGCCAGGTTCCACTCAACGCAACAGTTCCTGTTTTATTTTTTTTGTTATACATAAAGTCGATGGTAAGATTTGCTCGTCCCTGGTCATTAAAAATTACCCAATTTGCAGTGCATGTTTCGTTATATATCATTTTTTCTGCAGTGTAAGAATAGACAGTGAAGAGAATAAACCCACTGATAAAAACTAAAATAAATAATAAGTTTTTTTATAATCAATCACGATTAACCTCACGGTAAGACAGGGTTAAACAGTCTGCCACTTCATGTTGGTTATAGTTTTTATTGCATGCCATAACAATCATCCCCGGTGAGGATTTTGCAAGAGGGAAGTATAACCACGGATGTTTTTTACAGTTAATCCCCGAATCCAGTATCCGTGTTTTATATTTATCGAACTCTTTCAACCCATCAATTGTATCTTCTGTTACATTAAAATGGCAGCCATTAATTTCCGCAACAATCTTGTAATCCTTGAAAAATGGCTTCGGTTGATTATTATTCCATAGCCAATATGCAGAATATGCGCCTATGACAAATGCGCTCAACATAATTAGATGACTTTTTATATGTTTGAGGATTTTGTTATTGAAATTCTTTGCGCCACCAATGCTCTCTTTGTATCCCGCATTAACTTTTATGGCAGGTGGGGCATTGTGTGTATGTGCGTCTGTTGACGAGTTTATTACATGATTTTGTATGTTAATGTCATTATGGATCTTGAATCCTCTTCTCGGCACGGTTGCAATTAGCGAGTGGGTAGTATCACCAACAGCGCTAAATCCGCGTCTGATAATGGATATGTTCTGATATAACGTGTTAGTAGGCACACGCATACCTTCTTCTTCCCAGACTCTGGTGAAAAAATCTTGTTGTGCAACCACATCAGGAAAAGCTTCAAGTAGAAGTGATAAACATCGACTGGCTGGCGTTGTCAGAACGACGTTAAGATCGGCGTTATGTACCGATATTAATTTTCGGTGCTCAGGCCAGAACTCGATATTATCGTTAATAATCCAGTACATACGTCAATAAACACTAAATCAATCGAAATGGAGATCACATAGTTTGCTAAGTATATTGGTATTTACGGCATAAATATATATTAATTTTATATTTATCATGATGATTGAAATGAGGCTTTAATGTTGCAACGTAAAACTTTACGTAAATTAACATGGTTAACATTTATGCCACTATTGTTTGTAAATTCATATTTCGTAATGCTTCTGAATTTTTCGTGTGATGGTTTTAAATACTATGGTGTTTACTCTTGAGGGGACGGCCTATTTATAAAATACGGACATTTCAATAAATGCCCGTATAAACAGAGTATGATTCTGGCTGGTCGTTGAGTATCAATGTTGGACCGAATGTGAACGAATAAATAATTCGTTTATTTTACCACCCATTCTCTTTTCGATTCGTTGCTTGTACGCGTAGATGCTACGGATATCCATATCCAGAACTTCAGCAATCTGATATGGATTATAACCAGAAACCATATACCCCATTATGGTGAATTCCATCTGAGTTAATGTGTTACCTCTGGTAAATGATAAATAACGACCAATAAATAGTTGTCTGATCTTTTCATTGGCAACATCAAGACCATCATCATTATATATGACAGCAGATATTGCTGAGTTGTGTTTTCGCCAGTAATTAGCTAACGATTGCATATTGCGGTCGCTGACTAAAACAATCCCCATGTCAGTACTTGCAAGATAGTCAATCCAGTCTTTTTCAAGGAATAGACGTAAAAAACTTACTGAAAAATCGACAAAAATATATCCGCTTAATCTCGCATTGTGGTTTTTTGTTAAGATACCTTCTACCACACCACGATTAAAATATGAACTTTCTTCGGGCCACATACAAAAACACGAGTTTGCGCAGTACTGCAAACGCGGTGACTCTTCTGGCATTATTTGGCAATGCATTGAGCAACTATTGCATGTAAGACTTTTATAACGACTACAAAGCCCCATGTTAAGAACCTCCCTATCCGTATATAATTGCATAATTTCATTGGTGATTGATGATGTCAATACACCATGATTTTGTAATTTTGCTGGGAAAAATTGCGATTAATCTGTATTTGCTATAATTCTGATTAAGACATTTTAAAATGCATTTCTCGTTATTAAATATGATTATGTTTCACTGATTTAATCTTACCTGGTTGAGGGTGGTTCAGATAACTATCTCATGGTATGAGAATATCTATATCGCAAATTGTTTTTGAATGACCGGAAGATATCTTGCGAATCTAAGTTATGCATCTTAAATAGTCTTATTTAAGATGTTCAGATCTCTTTGTGTGTTTAACTAACTGATAATACTAGGATATGATGAGGGAAGTGATAGTGCGGAATAATAACGAATGAACATTATGAAAACTGGAATGGTTCAAAATTGTAGCAATTTTGAACCATTCACAATGGATATCAGCTAAAGAACATTACCGATACGCACAGGATACCCACGATCAGCGTAATCAGATTTCCGATGGAACGCCAGGGTTTAAGCGCCGGGATCAGATACGTTGACAACGTAGGCATGATGAAAAGTATCATGGCAATGAGCGGGCCGCTGATCGCGTAAATCATCGAAATCGCGTTCGGGTTAATGCAACAAACAATGAAGGTGATCAGCGATACCAACATAATTGATAGTGCGCGGTTAAATGCACGACTTTTCTTTATACCAACCTGCTGTAGTGTTGTTTTGACGACCTCCGTGGCACCTTCAATAACGCCAAAGTACGTACCCAGGAATGATTTCGACATCGCAACTACTGCGACAATAATCCCGGAAATTGACAGCCATGCTGGGGCGTTCGGCAGCATAGAAAGCGCCGATAAAATGGTGACCCCTTCTTCTTTAGCCGCTTCAATATACGAAGGTGGAATAGAAAGCAGGCAGCTAAAGACAAAGAACAGTACACTTATGCAGATGATGAGATAAGCGACTTTCATAATTTTTTTGCATTTATCCATAGCGTGTTCGCCATATTTTTCACGTCTGTCTATGGCAAACGTAGAAATAATGGGCGTATGGCTAAAGGCGAAAACCATCACGGGAATCGATATCCATATCTGGTGAAGGGTATTCTGATTGAACTCTACCTGGGTCGTTAATAGATCAGGTTGCCAACTACCGACAAGGTAAATGGAAAGAAATAAGAAATAGGCAATCAATGGGAATACCAAAAAACCCATTACCCGAATGGTTGCATGGCGTCCCATCAGAAAAATGAGATTCAGGATTAATACAACACCCAGACTCACCAACATACGGATGCGAAGATCAATAACCATATGCTTTGCCAGCTGTTCCGTAAGTGAGTTGGTAATTGCCACTGCATATATCAACACGACGACAAAAAAGGCGATGAAGTACAGCGTGGTAATCAGATTACCAATCTTCTTGCCATAGTAGTGTGTTACTGCGCCCGTTATCCCTTCACCTGCTGATGTTTTCGATGAGAGGATGAACTGGCATAAGGCTTTATGTGGCCAATATGTTAAAGGCCAGGCGACCAGAGCAGTAATAAACAGGACCACAGCCCCTGCCGAACCTAACTGAATAGGAAGGAAGAGCGTGCCTGCACCAACGGCTGTGCCGTAGAGCGCGAAACTCCACAGAGTTTCTTCTTTAGACCAAATATTAGACATTATCTGAACGTATCATCTACAAATTAAACAAAATGGAGGGCAATTTACCATAAACCAGGTTAAGTATGGGAGATTAACGCCCTATCTACCCCTCTATTGGTGGGTTAGTGGTTGCAAACCTTACGTGCCAGTTATGACTCTGACTACTGCTCAGGCATATTTCCTTTGTGATAAAAATCACTTTTTTTAAACAATTAAGATAACTGTAATTAACAATCATTTACTATTGCACTGTTAATTGGTGCGAGGTTGTGATGAAAGACGTTGTGATTGTCGGGGCGTTACGGACACCTATCGGCTGCTTTCGCGGTGCGTTAGCGGGTCATTCCGCCGTGGAACTTGGTAGTCTGGTCGTGAAAGCGTTAATAGAACGTACCGGCGTTCCTGCATATGCGGTGGATGAAGTAATTCTTGGTCAGGTGTTGACTGCTGGGGCAGGGCAGAATCCGGCAAGGCAATCGGCTATTAAAGGTGGTCTGCCTAATAGCGTTTCTGCAATCACGATTAATGACGTCTGCGGTTCCGGACTTAAAGCACTGCATCTGGCTACTCAGGCGATACAGTGTGGCGAGGCTGATATTGTCATCGCCGGTGGCCAGGAAAACATGAGCCGCGCACCACATGTTCTGACTGATAGCCGCACCGGTGCACAGCTTGGCAATAGCCAGCTGGTTGACAGTCTTGTGCATGATGGGTTATGGGATGCCTTCAATGATTATCATATTGGTGTCACCGCCGAAAATCTGGCTCGCGAATATGGCATCAGCCGTCAATTGCAGGATGCTTACGCACTTAGCTCGCAACAAAAAGCGCGAGCGGCGATTGACGCCGGACGATTTAAAGATGAGATCGTCCCGGTAATGACCCAAAGTAACGGTCAGACGTTGGTTGTTGATACCGATGAACAGCCACGCACTGACGCCAGTGCAGAAGGTTTAGCCCGTTTAAATCCTTCATTTGATAGTCTCGGTTCTGTGACAGCGGGTAATGCATCATCCATAAACGATGGCGCAGCTGCGGTAATGATGATGAGCGAAGCCAAAGCACGAGCGTTGAATTTACCCGTGCTGGCCCGCATTCGCGCATTTGCCAGCGTTGGTGTAGATCCGGCATTGATGGGAATTGCGCCGGTGTATGCGACCCGCCGTTGCCTGGAGCGTGTAGGCTGGCAGTTGGCTGATGTCGATCTTATCGAGGCTAATGAAGCGTTTGCTGCACAGGCGCTTTCGGTTGGCAAGATGCTTGAGTGGGATGAGCGTCGGGTCAATGTCAATGGTGGTGCGATCGCACTTGGTCACCCGATAGGCGCTTCCGGTTGCCGAATCCTGGTTTCTCTGGTTCATGAAATGGTGAAACGTAATGCCCGCAAAGGACTGGCAACGCTTTGTATCGGCGGGGGCCAGGGTGTGGCATTGACCATTGAACGTGACGAATAGCTCTGCATTTCCTCCTTACCGATAAATATCTGCCGTCATTAATCTGTTGAATAATGATGGCTGGCAAGTCGACATACATTTTCTGGGCTCCCTCATTTTTCCATTCTCATGACATATTCGTGATCGACACTGCACTTTTTTTAATCCTTAACTTAAAAATGAAACATTGTTTTATTTTTAATTGAAAACCCTAGCCCATGGGCATATCATCCCTTTATAGAGAAAACGAAACAGTGTTTCACTATCGTTTTCTATTTTCACGCTTCACTGATTATCGGAGGTTGATGTGGACGTAAGACAGAGCATCCACAGTGCGCACGCAAAAACGCTGGATACCCAAGGGCTGCGCAATGAATTTTTGGTTGAAAAGGTATTTGTCGCCGATGAGTACACCATGGTTTACAGCCACATTGACCGAATTATTGTTGGCGGCATTATGCCGATAACTAAAACGGTTTCCGTTGGCGGGGAAGTTGGTAAACAACTCGGCGTAAGCTATTTCCTTGAACGTCGCGAGTTAGGTGTTATCAATATTGGCGGTGCCGGTACGATTACTGTCGATGGCCAATGCTATGAAATCGGTCACCGCGACGCCCTGTATGTTGGTAAAGGTGCAAAAGAAGTTGTCTTTGCCAGTATTGATACCGGCACTCCGGCGAAGTTTTATTACAATTGCGCACCCGCGCATACGACGTATCCCACCAAAAAAGTCACCCCGGACGAAGTATCTCCAGTCACGTTAGGCGATAACCTCACCAGTAACCGTCGCACTATTAACAAATATTTTGTCCCGGATGTGCTGGAAACCTGCCAATTGAGTATGGGGCTGACGGAGCTGGCTCCAGGTAACTTGTGGAACACCATGCCGTGTCACACCCACGAGCGCCGGATGGAAGTTTATTTCTATTTCAATATGGATGATGACGCCTGCGTTTTCCACATGATGGGGCAACCGCAAGAAACGCGTCACATTGTGATGCATAACGAGCAGGCGGTGATCTCCCCGAGCTGGTCGATCCATTCCGGCGTCGGAACCAAAGCTTATACCTTTATCTGGGGCATGGTTGGTGAAAACCAGGTCTTTGATGATATGGACCATGTGGCCGTTAAAGATTTGCGCTAGTTGTGGGCATAAACGAATAAGGTATTGTTATGATTTTAAGTGCATTTTCTCTCGAAGGTAAAGTTGCGGTCGTCACTGGTTGTGATACTGGACTGGGTCAGGGGATGGCGTTGGGGCTGGCGCAAGCGGGCTGTGACATTGTTGGCATTAACATCGTTGAACCGACTGAAACCATCGAGCAGGTCACAGCGCTGGGGCGTCGTTTTTTAAGCCTGACCGCCGATCTGCGAAAGATTGATGGTATTCCAGCACTGCTGGATCGCGCGGTAGCGGAGTTTGGTCATATTGATATCCTGGTGAATAACGCCGGATTGATTCGCCGCGAAGATGCTCTCGAGTTCAGCGAAAAGGACTGGGACGATGTCATGAACCTGAATATCAAGAGCGTATTCTTCATGTCTCAGGCAGCGGCGAAACACTTTATCGCGCAAGGCAATGGCGGCAAGATTATCAATATCGCGTCAATGCTCTCCTTCCAGGGCGGGATCCGTGTGCCTTCTTATACCGCATCAAAAAGCGGCGTGATGGGTGTGACGCGATTGATGGCGAACGAATGGGCTAAACACAACATTAATGTTAATGCGATAGCCCCGGGTTACATGGCGACCAACAATACTCAACAACTACGGGCAGATGAACAACGTAGCGCGGAAATTCTCGACCGCATTCCAGCTGGTCGTTGGGGACTGCCGAGTGACCTGATGGGGCCGATAGTGTTCCTTGCCTCCAGCGCTTCAGATTATGTGAATGGTTATACCATTGCCGTGGATGGCGGTTGGCTGGCGCGTTAATTCATTCTTCTTACTTTTATGACCCTGCCGCATGGCAGGGTTTTTTATACCTGTAGATCATCATAATCCATATCATGGTTATGAAATAATCCATATTAATTATCAATTAATGAACTTTATGAATTTTATCTGCTGTAAAATTAGGTGGTTAATAATAATCTCAATAATTCAACTTAATTTTAAAATTGGAATATCCATCACATAACGGCATGTCGTAGCAATTTAATCCATATTTATGCTATTTCCGACCTGACACCTGTGTGAATTGTTCACGTATTTTTTCACTATGTCTTATTCTCTGCTGGCAGGAAAAAATGGTTACTATCAATACGGAATCTGCTTTAACGCCACGTTCTTTGCGGGATACGCGGCGTATGAATATGTTTGTTTCGGTAGCTGCTGCGGTCGCAGGATTGTTATTTGGTCTTGATATCGGCGTAATCGCCGGAGCGTTGCCGTTCATTACCGATCACTTTGTGCTGACCAGTCGTTTGCAGGAATGGGTGGTTAGTAGCATGATGCTCGGCGCAGCAATTGGTGCGCTGTTTAATGGTTGGCTGTCGTTCCGCCTGGGGCGTAAATACAGCCTGATGGCGGGGGCCATCCTGTTTGTACTCGGTTCTATAGGGTCCGCTTTTGCGACCAGCGTAGAGATGTTAATCGCCGCTCGGGTGGTGCTGGGCATTGCTGTCGGGATCGCGTCTTACACCGCTCCTCTGTATCTTTCTGAAATGGCAAGTGAAAACGTTCGCGGTAAGATGATCAGTATGTACCAGTTGATGGTCACACTCGGCATCGTGCTGGCGTTTTTATCCGATACAGCGTTCAGTTATAGCGGTAACTGGCGCGCAATGTTGGGGGTTCTTGCTTTACCAGCAGTTCTGCTGATTATTCTGGTGGTCTTCCTGCCAAATAGCCCGCGCTGGCTGGCGGAAAAGGGGCGTCATATTGAGGCGGAAGAAGTATTGCGTATGCTGCGCGATACGTCGGAAAAAGCGCGAGAAGAACTCAACGAAATTCGTGAAAGCCTGAAGTTAAAACAGGGCGGTTGGGCACTGTTTAAGATCAACCGTAACGTCCGTCGTGCTGTGTTTCTCGGTATGTTGTTGCAGGCGATGCAGCAGTTTACCGGTATGAACATCATCATGTACTACGCGCCGCGTATCTTCAAAATGGCGGGCTTTACGACCACAGAACAACAGATGATTGCGACTCTGGTCGTGGGACTGACCTTTATGTTCGCGACCTTCATTGCGGTCTTTACGGTAGATAAAGCAGGTCGTAAACCGGCTCTGAAAATTGGTTTCAGCGTGATGGCGTTAGGCACTCTGGTGCTGGGCTATTGCCTGATGCAGTTTGATAACGGTACGGCTTCCAGTGGCTTGTCCTGGCTCTCTGTTGGCATGACGATGATGTGTATTGCCGGTTATGCGATGAGCGCCGCGCCAGTGGTGTGGATCCTGTGCTCTGAAATTCAGCCGCTGAAATGCCGCGATTTCGGTATTACCTGTTCGACGACGACAAACTGGGTGTCGAATATGATTATCGGCGCGACCTTCCTGACACTGCTTGATAGCATTGGCGCTGCCGGTACGTTCTGGCTCTACACTGCGCTGAACATTGCGTTTGTGGGCATTACTTTCTGGCTCATTCCGGAAACCAAAAATGTCACGCTGGAACATATCGAACGCAAACTGATGGCAGGCGAGAAGTTGAGAAATATCGGCGTCTGATTTCACGGGCCGGATGTGCTGTACATCCGGCCCTTTTTTCGTTAATAGAGATTGGGCACTTGGCCGTTGAGGCGTTTGTCTCGTTCCTTATTCAGCCTTGTTGCGGTAACACACATCAGGAGAGAGGAATGAAAACAATTGGTTTGCTGGGAGGAATGAGCTGGGAATCCACCATTCCTTACTATCGTTTGATAGGTAATGACTCCAACTTATTGATAGTGTTTTATGTTCAGATAATGCCCGATGACTTTGTCATGCAGCTCCACCG